>JAYVCI010000056.1:0-30864 GCA_043750035.1 Chitinophagaceae bacterium | reverse complement strand
CCCCACTTAAAAGCCAGATTTCTTCGCCCGATATTTCCGTGCGGATACCTGCTTACACCGTTCCAAACTTTGTGGGCTTCCAATATCACTGCTTTGTTTTACCTACCACCTACGCTACTGAAAAAAAGATTTCTGATATAGAGATTTTGCCTGCAAATTTATCTGCAATATATAATGTGTTTTTATATTCTGACACATCGTCTATTCCATTAACCTTAGATGCAGGTGATACCTCAAATGGCTACGAAAATTATGATGGTATTGGCAGCCCATCTGCAAAGCTTTTATATGGATGGGTGCATGGAAATCCGCTGTACCATCCGCCTCCAAACATGGCAATTAAACTTGATGCAAATGCCCATTTGGTATTGCGAATTTTGTTTGCCGAAGATGCTTTGAACAAAACTGATTCAACACAGTTAAATATTAAGTTTGATACCTCACCAACACCACGGCTTATTGAGATAGCAACCTTATTAAATCACAATACAAATTTGCAAAATCCGCCATTCGTTATCCCTGCTGACAGCATCAAAACCTTTTATGAGGAATATACTATTCCTGCTGATATTACGCTTTTAAGTGTTTCTCATTGGTCGCACAAAATATGCATTAATATGAATTGCTATGCCGTAACACCCGCAAGCGATACAATTGATATATTACTGATTGAAGACAATGAGGATTTGTGGTCACAAGGAGTATATTATTTTAATACGCCTTTAAAAATACCTGTTGGAAGTGTTTTATATGGAATAGCAGAATATGACAATACTGCCCATAATCCAAATAATCCTTTCGACCCTCCCCGCTCCATAGTGGCAGGCGAATCAGATACCTCAGAACAAATGCTGTTTTCATTTTCCTATTTACCTTATCAGGCCAATGATGAAAATATAATTGCCGATTGTATTATACATCAAGCACATTATTTGAACTGCAGCACCACAAATATCGTAAATGGAATTAAAAAAAATCAGCCGAATTGGATGGATATAAATATTTATCCAAACCCAACCAACAACACTTTCGCAATACAGTTTGGACACGAGATTAAAGATGCAGGAATAAAAATTTTAAATGTTTTAGGTGAAACAGTTTTATATATATCGGGCAATAATTCAAGCAATGCCACAATTGATATTTCTTCACTGAGTAATGGAATCTATTTCGTTCAAATAATACCGAAAATTATCACTTCTTCTAATCAAATATTCACACATAAATTAATTAAACAATGAAAAAAGTTAAAGCAATCTGCACACTCACTATTTGTTTGTGCTTTGAAGTAGTACTATGCCAGCAAAGTATTGATTCGTACGTGGTGGACTCAAGCAAAAATGTTTTTACCCTTGTTGCCAGTTCATCAAATTCCCTCAGCAGCCCAGTTGATCTAGATTTTTATCCAGACCAATCGGCTAGACCATTCCAACTATGGATTTTAAATCAGGGCACTAGCAGCACGGGCGGATCTAGTGTTATTGTTTCTAATGCCAACAAAAGCACCCGAACTTCACAATATGTAAAAGATGGCAATGCGTGGCACTTTATGGCTATGGCAAGTGCGATGGCATTTGGTGAAAGCAATTGGGCTACAAGTGCAGATATATTAGATGCGAACAGAAGTGGAGGCCAATACACCGGCCCAACCTTATGGCCGGGAGACCTAACGATTTACGGAATTTTAGGCAATCCAAGTTCATCTCAAGTTAATGGGAGTCATTTAAGTATGATACACCAAAGTCCTTTCGGAAAAGGAATTGCTTTTGAAAAAGACCTTGTGTTTTGGGTACTTGATGGATATGAAGGCAATATTAAACGCTATGATTTTGGACAACCTCATCAGCCCGGTGGAGCTAACCATAGTGCTGGAAGTGTATGGGTATATAATGATTTCAAATTTACCAAACATGCAACATTGCCAAGTCATATAGTAATTGATGCCAATAAAAAATACCTATATGGATGCGACCCTGTGGGAAAAAGAATTTTTAGAATTGACATTACAACAGGCTCTGATAATGGATCTGCAGCTAAAGTTAATAACGAACAATTAGTAGAATATCAAGAATATACTGGATTGGCAATGAAAAATATGGTTACTACCAATTTGACAAGCCCAGTCGGCATTGATATATATGGTGACCGATTAATTGTGACCGATAATGCCACTGATGAAATAATTATATATAGTATTTCCAATAATTTCGCCGAAGTGGGTAGAATAAAACTAAAATATGCTTCCAATCCCGACCCTATGGGCGTAAAAGTAGGCCCCGATGGAAAAATATATTTTGCTGATAAATACAACAAAAGGGTATATATGATAGACAATAGCAATGCCTGGCCATTGGCGGTAAATACGATAAACGAAACCAAAAGTGAGGTAACTGTATTTCCCAACCCCTCAAATACAGGCTCGATTAATATAGCTGGTTTTGACAATTTAAAATCATACAGTATTTACAATATATGTGGTGCGGAAATTAAATCAAATACCAACACAACAAATAATATTATAAGCACCGAAGGTCTTTCGCAGGGGATGTATATTTTGAAATTAAATAATTCAAATGAAACAAAAACAATTAAAATAAATATTTTTTAATCCAGTACTGCCATAAGTTCCCCAACCACAAAAACAATATCATGAATAAAAAATCAATTTTTCTGTTTTTAGTTTTCGCAATCAACTTCACTTTTTGCAAAGCACAGAGTAATATCACTTGGAAAATGGGCATGAATATCTCCACCAATGCATATAGTTGTATGCACCCCCGTATGGCATTGGATGGTGCAGGAAATCCCATGGTTATATGGGGAAAGATGTCGGATGAATCTATATTTTTTTCAAAATGGAATGGCACTGCATTTACCACACCTGTAAAAATAAATCCCACAGGGTTTAAAGCTGCTACTGCAAGTTGGATGGGACCCGATATTGCTTCAAAAGGCGACACAGTATATGTCGTATTTAAACGTGCTCCAGAAACATCGGACACCAATTATATATATATTTTAACTTCATTTAATGGGGGTGCTTCATTTTCATCGCCTGTCCGTGTAGATTATATAGCTGATAGTATCTCCCGTTTCCCCACAGTTACCGTTGACGATGCTGGAAATCCAATAGTTGCTTTTATGAAATTCAATGCTTCATTTATGCAATCCAGATGGGTCGTCACAAAATCTGCCGACTATGGTAAAACTTTTTCTACAGATGTGATAGCCAGTGGTTATAGCGGCACAAATGCTGAGGTTTGCGATTGCTGTCCGGGTGCCATTATATCATCGGGCAATATCTCTGCTATGTTATACCGAGACAATCTAAACAATATCCGTGATATATGGACCGGTATTTCTACCAATAACAATGTATCATTCAACAGCGGTTTTGCAACTGACAATACCAAATGGATGATTAATTCGTGCCCCTCAAGCGGTCCTGACGGGGTGGTTATTGGCGATTCGTTATATAGTGTTTTTTTAAGTGCCGGAAGTGGAAATTTCCGAACCTATATAAGTAGTTCTTCGATCAGCAGCGGAGCAGTGAAATCTGTCTCAAGGCTATCAGGAAACTTTACAGGATTAAGCCAGCAAAACTATCCCCGCATTGCTACCGATGGAAAGGCTGGGGCTATTGTATGGAAGCAAACAACGAGCACTGGCACACAACTTCCCATCCTTTTTACAAATGATATCTCCAAAGGTTTTCCTACTAATTATGATACAGTAGATTTGAAAGATATCACCAATGCAGATGTGGCCATGAGCAACGGAAATATTTTTGTGGTGTGGCAGGACGACAATTCGGGAACCGTGAAATTTAGAAGTGCTACTTATACACCAATTAATACTTCGGTAAATGAATATAATAACTATCAAATGGAACAAAATAATTTTTCAGTATTTCCCAATCCTGCAACAGGTATCATAAATGTTATTTCATCTGACAATGAAAAATATGCAATCAATATATACAATGCAGTGGGTGAAAAAATATATAATGCCTCACCAACTTCAAATACCCAGATAGAAATTTCAAATTATGCCAGTGGTATCTACTTTTTACAAATAGTATCGCAGCATTATTTCAGTATACAAAAATTCATCAAACAATGAAAAAATTAGCCATTATTATATTATTTGCGACATTTGTATTCACATCCTGCAACAGCAGCAATACATCGGGCACAGCACTGGTTGTAGCATCAGACACTGCCACTGTAAAATACCAATGCCCCATGAAAGACCAAAGTGATACTACCTATACCACTGCAGGCAAATGCCCAAAATGCGGGATGAACCTAAAAAAAGCAAACTAAACAGGCACGATTTTCGCTATATATATACAAAATGAAAAGAGCAGCCATTATACTACTTTTAATATGCTACCTGATACCATCCATAGGTATTAAAGTTTATGCCCATTACTGTGGTGGCAAGCTATCTTCTGTTTCATTGCAGGTTTCAAAAAGCAAACAATGTGGGTGTGAAGACATGGAGATGGATGAAAACTGCTGCAAAACAAAAACCTGTTCCATCAGTATTAAAGAAGTACAGGAAGCCACACCACAACTTTTTACTGATTTCAGTAAATTATTTTCGGCTACTTATGTAATACTTTTATCAAACAATACATCCCTATTTACATTGGGTAATGAAAGTGTTGTTTATAATAACCATCACCCGCCAAGCCAATTAAAATATCCCATTTATTTGTGCAATCGGGTTTTCCGAATTTGATTTTTTTTTTTATATAAGCCGGCCACTGCACATAGTGCTTCGGTTAAACAATATTTTTTAAAAAAAAAATCGAATAATCATAATTAACAACTATAATGAATAACAGAAATAAAATAGGGATACTCTTTACAATAGTGCTTTCCCTCATTCTCACTAATTGTGAGGCTAAAATCAAACATGCCAAAACAGAAACTTATAAAGTATATGGCAATTGCGATATGTGCAAAGAGAAAATAGAAAAAGCCTCCACCAAAAAACATATTTCAAAAGGTATATGGGATGTGGATACCAAAATAGTAACCCTAATATACGACAGTATAAAAACAAATGCCGATGCATTGCTTAGAAATATAGCTTACGCGGGTTATGATAATGACAAATACATTGCCCCTGATGCCGTTTATAATAGCTTACATGCCTGCTGCAAATATGACCGCAAACAATACAAACAGGAAACTAAAACGCTCGTAAAAATAGAAACCCCTAAAAAAGATGCTCCAGTTATAGATTCGGTAAAAACTGTAGAAACGGTAAATCCACTTAGTGAGGTGTATGCACTATACTTTAGCTTGAAAGATGCACTCACCAAAGATGATGGCAATACCACTGCAGCAAAAGCAAAAGAATTATATAAAGCTATAGAATCTGTAAAAATGGAAAGCATGGCACCCGCACAGCACAGCGTATGGATGAAATATGAAAAGCAGCTTTTAGCCGATGCCGAGCATATAAAAAACATAACTAAAATTGAATCGCAGCGTGCATACTTTGTAACACTTTCAGCAAATATATATGAAGTGATAAAAGCAATAAAACCCGACTATACCGTTTACTTCGACCACTGCCCCATGTATGCCAATGGCAAGGGTGCAGATTGGTTGAGCAAAGAAAAAGGAATTAAAAATCCATACTACGGTTCGCAAATGATTGGCTGTGGCAAATTGACGGAAACCATAAATAAATAGAACGATGAAAAAGTATATAATTAAAATAATTATTGTTTGTGGATTTATAATATCACATATAGCGGTACAAGCCCAATTTATTAAAGCCGAATTAAAGGTAAGTGGGCTAACCTGTTCCATGTGTTCGTTTGCTACACAAAAGCAATTACAAACGCTAACTTTTATTGACAGTATAGGAACTGATTTGAACCATACCACTTTTATTCTCAGCTTTAAAAAAGATTCAATTGTTGACCCAGAATTAATTAAAAAGAAAGTGGAGGATGCTGGATTTTCAGTTGCTTCATTGGTTTTTACTTTTCATTTCGATAATCTAAAAATTGAAAACAACTATCAGATGGGTTATCAAAATTCCCTTTACACTTTTATGAATGTGAAACCCAGAACACTAAACGGTAATGCTAAAATTAAAATACTCGACAAAGGTTTTGTAACCAATAAGGAATATAAAAAATACCTGAAAGATATAGCTGCCATTAATCGCGAACAAGCAAGTAAGACACAAAAGGAAAATTCTATATATCATATAACAATTTTGTAGTATGAAAGTATTTTATTTTTTATTTTTGTTTTCAGCCTGTTTTAAGCTGAAAGCCCAGGAACTGTTTGTATCGAGCGAGCCTGCCAGTAATATGTCTTCAAAATCAATTGGCATTAGGCTCAACAATGAGCTCATGCCCCCATACAAAAATGCTTCAACAGGGGTAGATAACAAATATTATATGCTGAGGCAAAACGCTGAATTGATGTGGGGAATAAATAGGAAATGGATGTTTCATCTTAATTTATATTCAGGTACTTTTCACCAGCCGTATTATAAGTTTGAAGGGATAAATTTATATACAAAATTTCGTTTCCTATCAAATGATGGCATACAGAATCATTTCAGAATGGCGGCTTACGCAAAAGTATCAGCTATCAATAATGCCATTCAGTATAATGATATAAACCTGCAAGGTGACAACTCTGGTTTTGGTGGTGGAATTATAGCTACACAATTGCTGCACAAACTTGCTATCTCATTTACGGGTGGATATAACCACAGTATCAATAATATTGGCCATAATTTAACTTCTTCGCAACCAAACTTTGCCTATAACTATTCCCTATCAACGGGCTACTTGCTGCTACCTTTTAAATATAAGAATTACCGTGAAACAAATGTAAACTTATATATTGAGTTGCTGGGCAAAACCAATCCGCAAACATCCGAAAAATATATAGATATTGCTCCCGCTGTTCAATTTATTATTAAAAGCAGAATGAGGCTGGATATAGGTTACAAGAGGCAATTGACCGGTAATATGATAAGAATAAACAATCAAAGTTTTATATTAAAATTTGAGTATAATATATTTAATGCCTATAAATAAATAAAACAGGTTATATAACTTTTTTTAAAAACCTAAAATATAATATGATGAAACCATTTATAGTTCTTGCCACAATAACCCTCCTTTGCAGTTTTAATATATTACAGGATGGTGGAAAAAAACTTCCATCAGTAATGGTCAAATCAATAAAGGGCAAGGAGGTTGATATCGCTACCATTACCAATAATAATAAACCCATACTTATATTGGTGATGGAAGTTACCTGCAAACCTTGTATCTCTGAATTTGACAATATCTCCGATGTGTATGAAGATTGGCAAAAAGAAACCGGGGTTAAAATAATTGCAGTTTCCATTGATGATGCACGTAATTCGGCCAAAGTGGCACCACTTGCAGCTACCAAAGGTTGGCAATTTGATATTTATACTGATGCCAATCAGGATTTCAAACGTGCATTGAGTATTCCTTTCTGCCCCTATTGCTTTGTTATTGACGGAAAAGGAAATATCGTGTGGCAAAAAAGTGCCTATTTATCTGGCGACGAAGATATAATATTCGATATCCTAAAAAAGGTTTCAAAAGGTGAAACTATTAAATAAACAGTAAATAATACAAATAAAATGCTAATTTATATAATACGGATTTATTAATTCATTCACAAATTTACACTCTAAAAAAAATATACATTGACACACACCTATAATCTAACAGGCATGACCTGTTCAAGCTGCGAAGCCAAAGTAAAAAGCAATATACTTTCGTTGCCTGATATTACTGCGGTAGTAGTTTCAAAAGACAGCAACACTGCAACTATTAGTATGGACAAACATATTCCCATTGCTGATTTACAGAAAGCATTGGGCGGGAATGAAAGCAAATATCAAATTGCTGCCACAAACCATAGTGAGGTTGCTGAACAAACAAAATCATGGCTGGCCACTTATAAACCTTTGCTGCTAATAGTTGTATTTATTTCAGCGGTTTCGTTTGTACCTGCATATACGCAAAACTCTTTTCAGCCCATGCACTGGATGAATAGTTTTATGGCCGGATTTTTTATTGTATTTTCATTCTTCAAATTTCTCGACCTCAAGGGTTTTGCAGAAAGTTATTCCATGTATGATATTGTAGCTAAGAAAATAAAAATATATGGCTATATATATCCCTTTATCGAACTGGCTTTGGGCTTTGCCTACCTCTCGCATTTCAATCCTGCGTTTACATATATTGCAACTATTATAGTAATGGGCATCAGTTCAATCGGTGTGATACAAAGTGTATTGAACAAACAGAAAATACAGTGTGCCTGCTTGGGTGCTGTATTTAATTTGCCCATGAGCACAGTTACTATTATAGAAGATGTGGCAATGATAATGATGGCCATTGGGATGCTGCTGTATTCATCATAAAATTAATCAAACAATTATATAAAATCAACCAATTAATAAAAAAAAAATGAAAAATTTAATTCTCTCAGCCATTGTAATGGCTTTCGTATTTACTGCTTGCAGTTCAAATACAAACGAAACAAAAAAAGAAACAGCAACTACCAATGAAACGCAATTGTATGCCTGCTCTATGCACCCAGAAATAACGGGTAAAAAAGATGACAAATGCTCGAAATGTGGGATGAAACTAACAGTGCCGGTAAAGCAATCGGAAACACCAAATGAGCAAACACCTGCAACAACTGAAACTAATGAACCAACTACTACTACAAAATCAAATTTCTCAATATCGGAAATTACCAGCATTTATATAAAGTTGAAAAACGCCTTAACTAAAGATGATTCAAAAGGTGCAGCCAATGCAGGAAAAGCAATAGTAATAGCCATGGCAAAATTGGATGCTAGCTCCTTGACACCAGCTCAGAAAAAAGCATATAACGATGTGGCTGACGATGCCAAAGAACATGCAGAACATATTGGTAGTAACGGAGGTAATATAGAACACCAAAGAGAACATTTTGCGATGTTGAGTAAAGATATGAATGACTTAATCAAAGCCTTTGGAACAAGTGAAAAACTATATCAAGATTATTGCCCCATGTACAATGATGGCAAAGGTGCGATATGGATTAGTGAAACCAAAGAAATCAAAAATCCTTATTATGGTAGCAAAATGATAGGATGCGGATCAATGAAAAAATCTTTCTAAATTGAAGAAAAAACTCAAATATATTTTCTTTATTGGTTGCTTGCTTTTTTTGCTGATGCAATTATATCAACCTGAACGCAATTTAGATAATGGACAAGTGCTGCCCATTCATTTTTCGAAAGCATACAATATACCTCCCAATATACAAAACATGCTGCAAACCGCCTGCTACGACTGCCACAGCAACAATACCAGCTATCCCTGGTATGCCTATATACAACCTGGAAGAATGTTGATGGAAAATCATATAAAGAAGGGAAAGAAAGATTTGAATTATAGCGAATGGGGCAATTACAGCAAACGAAAAAAAGAAAGCAAATTAAATGGAATGATAAAACAAATAAAGTCGGGCGAAATGCCTTTGTCTTCTTATACCATGATTCATAAAAATGCAGTACTGAGTGAATCACAAAAAACGGAACTTATCACTTGGATAAATACAATTAATATAGATGAATAACAATAGAACTATATCTTTTCTTCAATCAATTTTATATTTGATAATTAAGGGACTAAAAACAATTTTCTTCCACAAAAAATCGTGCTGCAAAATTGTTATATTTTTTGTTTCAGTACAATTGTTACACACAAATATATATGCCCAAAAATTAGTGCATTACGATTTACATGTAAAAGATACCACCGTAAATTTTACAGGTTTATTGAAAAGAGCCATCGCTGTAAACGGACAAATACCTATGCCCACGCTCACTTTTACTGAAGGAGATACGGCTGAAATATTTGTATATAATGAACTAAATGAAGAGACTTCCATACATTGGCATGGCCTGTTTCTTCCCAATAAGGAAGATGGCGTACCCAACCTTACGCAAATGCCCATTAAGCCACATACTATGTATATATATAAATTCCCGATTATCCAGCATGGCACACATTGGTATCATAGTCACTCAGGTTTGCAGGAACAGATTGGTATGTATGGATCTTTTGTAATGAATAAAAGAAGCAACGACAAAACATATAGAAAAGGCATTGATAATTTGCCAACTATTCCTGTGGTATTAAGCGAATGGACCGATTATAATCCCAACAATGTTCACCGTATGTTGCACAATGCTACCGATTGGTTTGCCATAAAAAAAGGTACTACCCAAAGCTATGCTGAGGCAATAAGCCAGGGATATTTTAAAACCAAAGTAACCAATGAATGGAAAAGAATGAATGCCATGGATGTTAGCGATGTATATTATGATAATTTTTTAATTAATGGGAAAAATGAAAGCCAGATAACTGGTCTTCCATCCCTCTCCTTTGGAGAGGGACAGAGGGTGAGGTTACGAATTGCAAATGGTGGTGCATCCACTTATTTTTGGCTTACCTATTCAGGTGGAAAAATTACGGTAGTAGCCAATGATGGAAACGATGTAGAACCTGTTGAAGTAGATAGATTAATTATTGCCGTTTCTGAAACTTATGATATCATAGTGAGCATACCTTATGACAGTGTAGCTTTTGAATTATTGGCAACCTCAGAAGACCGCACAAAATCAACTTCACTATGGTTAGGAAATGGTATAAAAAAATTAGCAACCCCGTTACCCAAGTTAAAATATTTTGAAGGGATGAAAATGATGAACGGCATGATGAAAATGAATGGGAATTTGGACGATATGGGAATGCAAATGAGCCTAAACCAAATGGATATGAATGTGGTGATGTACCCTGAAATAACGGGTGAAGTAAAAAAGAAAACCTATAATAAAATGGGTGGTATGAAAATGACTCCCTCTCTACCGGAGAGGGCGGGGGGTGAGGTTTATAATAGTAATAAAATTTCTGATATTATAACCTTAAATTATGCCATGCTTAAATCGCCTACTATTACAAGTTTGCCAAAGAACGCAGCTATAAAAGAATTGCATTTTGAACTTACAGGAAATATGAATCGTTATGTGTGGAGTTTGGATAATAAAGTGGTTTCGGAAAGTGATAAGATATTAATAAAAAAAGGGGAGAATATTCGCATTATTATACACAATGGTTCTATGATGCGACACCCCATGCACTTACATGGACACGACTTTCGCTTACTTAACGGACAAGCAGAAAATGCACCACTTAAAAATATTGTTGACATTATGCCCATGGAAACTGACACCCTGGAATTCAATGCCAATATATATGGCGACTGGTTTTTTCACTGTCATATATTATACCACATGATGAGCGGTATGGGCAGGGTATTTACTTATGAAAACCAGCCTGCAAATCCCGCAATACCCAATCCCAAACTGGCACAGCGAAAACTGTTTGCCGACGATAGAAAATTTCATTTGATGGCAGAAAACAGTGTGGAAACTAATGGGAATGATGGTACAGCAATGCTTACTAATACACGCTGGGGTATTGGCACTGAGTGGCGTTTGGGCTATCACGATTATCATGGTTATGAAGTAGAAAACCACATAGGAAGATACATTGGAAAAATGCAATGGCTGATGCCATTTGTTGGCTACGATTGGCGTTTCAGAACTAGGGGGATAAATTTTCAGGAAAGAAATATTTTTGGGCAAACCAATACCAAGGATACCCGTCAGGCATTTTCGGTTGGTGTAGTATATACCCTGCCCATGCTTCTAAAATTAGAAACAGAATATTTCACAAACGGAACATTACTTATTCAATTAAAACGTGAAGACATTCCAATAACCAAACGATTAAGAATGAGTTTATCGGTAAATTCCGACAAAGAATACATCGCTGGTTTAAGATATATAGCAACAAAAAATATAGCTTTGTCATCGCATTATGATAGTGATATGGGCTGGGGTGCGGGGCTTACTTTTAGATATTAAAAATCTCTCATTTAGCATATTTTAAAAAACTGAAAATGGGGAGGTTTGGGGTGGAAAAATATTTTTTTGAATGAGAATAAATTTAGGTTAATATTGCTATTAAATATTTGAAATTAAACTTTAAATTAAAAAATGGCATTAAGTTGGAATGAAATAAAAGAAAGAGCATCACTTTTTTCTAAAGAATGGGAAAATGATTTTAATGAACATGCAGAAGCTAAATCATTTGTGGATGCATTCTTTAATGTGTTTGGAGTGCCTCGCAGAAGAGTTGGTTCATTTGAATGTAATGTAAAAAAAGAAGGAGGAAAACAAGGTTTTATAGACTTTTTATGGAAAGGAAATATTTTAATTGAATTCAAATCAAGAGGTAAAGATTTAGATAAAGCACACCAACAGGCAAAAGATTATTTCCCAGGATTAAAAGATAATGAATTGCCAAAGTATATTTTGATTTCTGATTTTGCACGTTTCAGATTATATGATATTGAAGAAAATACAACGATCGAATTTTTAATAAATGATTTTGTAAATAATGTTCAGCACTTTGGTTTTATTGCCGGGTATCAAAAAAAAATATTTCATGAACAGGACCCTGCTAATACAAAGGCGGCAGAATTAATGGGTAAGCTTCACGACCGATTAAAAGAAATCGGTTATTCCGGGCATCCGTTGGAAGTCTATCTGGTTCGGCTTTTATTTTGTTTGTTTGCTGAGGACACAACTATATTTACCAAACAACAATTTGAAGATTATATTTCGCAAAGAACTGCTGAAGACGGCAGCGACCTTGCTGCAAAACTTCAGGAATTATTTCAGGTATTAAATACTTCAGCAGACAAACGTTTTAAAAATATTGATGAGCAACTTGCCGAATTTCCTTATGTGAACGGAAAATTATTTGAAGAAGCATTACCTACTGCAAGTTTCGATTCTAAAATGCGGCAAGCATTACTAGATTGTTGCTATTTAGATTGGAGTAAAATATCACCTGCTATTTTTGGTTCTATGTTTCAGAGTGTGATGAACCCTGTGGAACGAAGAAACTTAGGTGCACATTATACAAGCGAAAAAAATATATTAAAAGTTATAAAACCTTTATTTCTTGATAACCTTTGGAAAGAATTTGAAAACATAAAAGGCAACAAAAACAAACTTCTTGAATTCCATAAAAAAATAAGTCTGCTTAAATTCCTTGACCCTGCCTGTGGTTGCGGAAATTTTCTTGTAATTACATACAGAGAATTACGATTACTTGAAATTGCAATTTTAAGGGCTATATATAAAAGTCAATTATCAACAAGTATTGAATCTATTGTGTGGCTTGATGTTGATATGATGTATGGAATTGAGTACGAAGAATTCCCTGCTCGTATTGCCGAAGTAGCAATGTGGTTAATCGACCACCAAATGAATATGCTAATCAGTAATGAGTTTGGACAATATTTTGTTCGTCTGCCGTTAAAGAAAGCAGCAAATATTGTTCATGGAAATGCTTTGCAAATTGAATGGCAAAGTTTGTTAAATCCTGTTAATAGTATTGATGTAGTTGCAAAACATGCGAATATTTATTTAGCAAATGAACCAATAGCAGAATATAACACAATTACTATACAAGCAGAAACTTTTGAAGTGTTTAAAGGTAAAAAACCTGAAGCAAAACAAGAAATAATATTTGATTATATTTTTGGCAATCCGCCTTTTAGTGGCTCTAAAATTATGAGCCAGATAATGAGAAATGATGTTGTAAAAGTTTTTGATAATATTCAAGGTGCAGGTGTGTTAGATTATGTTGCTGCGTGGTATATTAAAGCAGCAAAATATATTCAAGATACTAAAATTAAAGTTGCATTTGTTTCCACAAATTCTATTGTTCAGGGAGAGCAGGTAAGTATTCTTTGGGGGCAAATGCTGAACAAATATAATATAAAAATTCATTTTGCACACCGCACTTTTAAGTGGAGTAATGAAGCAAAAGGAAATGCTGCTGTATATTGTGTTATTATTGGTTTTGCAAATTTTAATATTGATAATAAAACCATATATGAATATGAAGATATAAAAGGTGAGCCACACGAAATAAGGGTAAAAAATATTAATCCTTATTTGGTTGATGCTAAAGATATTTTTATTACAAAAAGAACAACCCCGCTTTGCAATGTTCCTAAAATGAATTTTGGAAATATGCCTTTAGATGGTGGACATTTGCTTTTGAGTGATGAAGAAAAAAATGAGTTACTATTAAAAGAACCCAATGCAGCAAAATTTATTAAGCCTTTAATATCGGCTTATGAATTTTTAAATGGCAAAAAGCGTTGGTGCTTATGGTTGGTTGATGCAGAAAGTGATGAGGTTATAAAACTAAAAGAAGTACAAAAAAGAGTAGCTGCTGTTAAGCAATTTAGGTTAAATAGTGTTGCTCCGTCAACTCAAAAATTTGCTGAAACACCAATGCTTTTTAGAGATAGAAACCAGCCAGAAACCTTCATTGCTATTCCAAGGGTTTCATCTGAAACAAGAGAATATATCCCAATGGGTTTCTTTGATAAAAAATCAATAGTTAGTGATACATGTATGTCAATTCCTAACGGCACATTATATCACTTTGGAATTTTAATGTCGAAAATGCATATCGCTTGGGTAAAAAATACTTGTGGAAGACTAAAGGAAGATTATAGATATTCAAAAGACATTGTTTACAATAACTTTCCATTTCCTATAAATCTAACGAATAAACAAATTGAAACTATGGAGAAAGCTGCACAAAAAGTGTTAGATACAAGAAAAGAATTTACATCTTCATTATCTGGTTTATATAAACCTATAAATATGCCGCTAACATTAAGAAAAGCACACAATGAGTTGGACAAAGCAGTTGATTTGGCATATCGTTCACAACCTTTTACATCAGATGCAAACCGCATGGAATTTTTATTTGAACTATATGAAAAATATACTGCGGATTTATTTACAAAAAAGAAGAAGAAATAACCCTATATTAAAAATGCAGTCAGATGTTTCCACCTTACAAATATAAATCTTTTAAATCCGTTATTCAAACAAAAAAATATAGCTTTATCATCGCATTATGATAGCGATATGGGCTGGGGTGTAGGGCTTACTTTTAGATATTAAAATCCTTATTTTATCATCGTTTTAAACTTAGCTGATTTAAAATATTTTTACCCTATATTTGCACCAATGAAACTCTTCGCATTCATATTTTCAATTTACATCTTAACATTGTCCTGCATGCCATGCAGCGATAACGATACCTGTAAAAACGAGTGTGATGACCAATGTATTGCTGCAACTACAAACAACTCGCAACACAATGAAGATATTGAGCATTGCTCACCATTTTGTATTTGTACCTGTTGCGGCTGTCAAGGTTTTAATGTAGAATCATTTCCCGCCGTTGCTATTTCTTTAAACCAAGCAGCAGAAAACAAAATTCCGCATTACGGATTTCAATTTGTTTCCCAGTTCTCAGCCAATATCTGGCAACCTCCCAAACTTTCATAAGCACAGCTTCAATTTTATATTATAATAGCATAGGTATTAACCATGCTTAATTGATTGATGCTTTTTGGCGTTTCCGCCAATCTCAACTATTTACTTAATTTTAAATTAAATCATAACAAAATTATGTTTGATAAACTTATAGGGTTTTCAATCAAAAATAAATTGGTGATCGGATTGTTTACCATTGCTTTGATTGTATGGGGTGCTTACTCCCTAAAAAAGCTGCCCATTGATGCATTGCCTGATATTACAAATAACCAGGTAACCATTATTACAACTGCACCCACAGTTGCCGCACAAGAAATAGAAAGTTTTATAACAAATCCTTTGGAAATTTCCATGTCGAATTTACCCGATGTGAAAGAGATACGTTCCATTTCTCGCTTTGGATTATCTGTAATAACTGTTGTATTTGAAGACAAGGTAAATACTTATTTAGCACGACAATTGGTGGGCGAAAAAATAAAACAAGCAGAGGGGCAAATCCCACCCGGTTTGGGGAAACCCGAAATGGGGCCAATTACCACAGGTTTGGGTGAAATATACCAATATACATTGCACGCTATAAAAGGGTTTGAAAATAAGTATTCGCCACAAGAGTTAAGAACCATACAAGACTGGATAGTACGCAGGCAATTGGCAGGTGTGCAAGGTATAACAGAAGTAAGTGCATGGGGTGGCGAAATAAAACAATATGAAGTTTCATTAGACCCAAATAGGTTAAACGCAATGAATATAACCGTTAGTGAGGTTTTTGAAGCCCTGCATAATGGAAACGAAAACACAGGCGGGGCATATATAGAGAAAGGTTCAAACGTTTCTTTTATTAGAGGCATTGGAATGGTTCATTCAAAAGAAGATATTGAAAATATTGTAATAAAGACCATTAATAATATGCCTATTATTATAAAAAATATTGGTACGGTTAATTTTGGCAGTGCACCACGCTATGGAGCGATTACCAGAAATGGCGAAGGCGAAGTGGTAGCCGGAATTACCATGATGCTGAAGGGAGAAAACTCATCGAAAGTAATTGAGAATGTAAAAACAAGAATTGCTGAGATTCAAAAATCATTGCCCGAAGGTATTATCATAGATCCCTATATCGAACGATCGGCATTGGTAAAAAGAGCTATAGGTACTGTTGAGAAAAATTTGATTGAAGGAGGCCTGATTGTGATTTTTGTATTGGTATTATTGTTGGGAAATCTTCGTGCGGGTTTGGTTGTGGCATCTGTTATTCCATTAGCCATGTTGTT
Organism: Chitinophagaceae bacterium; assembly: GCA_043750035.1. Classification (GTDB taxonomy): domain Bacteria; phylum Bacteroidota; class Bacteroidia; order UKL13-3; family UKL13-3; genus CANJUD01. Next base: position 14,062 of record JAYVCI010000056.1, on the reverse strand, counting down.
TGCTATTTCTATGATGAATTTATTTGGTGTATCGGGAAACCTTATGAGTTTGGGTGCAATTGATTTTGGTTTAATTGTGGATGGTGCCGTCATTATTATAGAGGCGACACTTCACCATATAACAGGCAGAAGAATCAATAATAGTTTTCCGAACGGGAAATTAACGCAGCTACAAATGGATGAAGAAGTATATGTTTCTGCCACCAAAATAAGAAGTTCGGCAGCATTTGGCGAAATCATTATAATGATTGTTTATTTACCCATACTTGCTTTGGTGGGTATTGAAGGTAAAATGTTTGGCCCTATGGCACAAACAGTGGCTTTTGCAATACTGGGTGCATTGATACTTTCGCTAACTTATGTGCCTATGGCATCTGCATTATTTTTAAGTAAAAACACGCATCACAAAAGAAATATATCTGATAAAATCATGGCATTCTTCGAACGACTTTATATGCCCGTTATTATAAAGTCATTAAAAAGAAAAGCCATAATTATATTTTCAGCATTGGGATTATTTGTAGTAAGTATATATATGTTTTTACAAATGGGTGGCGAGTTTATTCCAACATTGGAAGAAGGTGATTTTGCAATTGAATTTGCCATGATGAAAGGTACATCCTTAACCCAAATGACGGAAACAACTACCAAGGCCGAGAAGATTTTAAAATCGAAATTTCCTGAAGTAAATCAAGTAGTGACACGCATTGGTAGTGCCGAAATTCCTACCGACCCCATGCCCATGGAAGGTGCAGATATAATGGTGGCCATGAAAGATAAAAGTGAATGGACAAGTGCAGAATCAAAGGAAGAAATGATGGAGAAAATGGAAGAAGCGTTGAAAAATGGATTGGTGGGTGTAAATTTCGAAATTACACAGCCTATTCAAATGCGTTTTAATGAATTGATGACTGGCGTGCGACAAGATGTAGCCATTAAAATATATGGTGAGGATATGATAGTATTAGCCAATGAAGCTGACAAAGTTTCAAAATCTATAACACAAATAAAAGGTGTCGGCACACCCATAATTGAGAAAGTAGGGGGATTGCCACAAATTACTATAATATATAAACGTGATAAATTAGCACAGTATGGTATTAAAATAAGTGATGTAAATAAAATAATCACGGCTGCATTTGCAGGAGAAGTAACAGGAGTGGTATTGGAAGGCCAAAAGAAATTTGATTTGGTGGTGAGGTTCAATAAAAACTTCAGGAAGGATATTGATGATGTGAGCCAACTTTATGTGCTTGCTGATAATGGTGTGAAAATACCTTTAAATCAAATTGCCAATGTAATATATAAAGAAGGCCCTGCTCAAATTTCGCACGACAATACAAAACGCAGAATTGTGATTGGATTTAATGTGGTAGGTCGTGATGTGGAAAGTGTGGTGAAAGAAATTCAAGCTAAATTAGATACTGATATAAAATTACCTCCCGGTTATAATATAACTTATGGTGGGCAATTTCAAAACTTGACGGAAGCAAAAGAGCGTTTGTCCATAGCAGTTCCCGTTGCATTGTTGCTCATATATATGCTTTTATTTTTTACATTTAATTCTTTCAAACAATCATTGCTCATCTTTACCGCTATACCTCTCTCGGCAATTGGTGGCGTGTTTGCTTTATATATAAGGGGGATGCCATTTAGCATTTCGGCAGGCGTTGGTTTTATTGCCTTGTTTGGTGTTGCCGTGCTTAATGGAATTGTATTAATAGGATATTTTAACCAATTAAAAAAAGAAGGTATGACAGATATAATACAACGTGTGCTTACCGGCACAAAAGCAAGGTTACGCCCTGTAATAATGACCGCAGCAGTTGCGTCATTGGGCTTTTTGCCCATGGCATTATCACATGGTGCAGGGGCTGAAGTACAGAAACCTTTGGCAACCGTTGTAATTGGCGGCCTATTAAGTGCCACGCTTTTAACTTTAATTGTATTGCCCATCTTATATATATTGTTTGAAAAAATAAAATCTAAGCATATTATTGTTCCGACCATTATCATACTTTTATGTTTGGGGAATAATACAAAGCTGCATGCACAAACAAATGCCACATTAGATAATTGGATTGCAACAGGGCTAAAAAACAACAGCTCTGTTCTGGCAGCCGATGCTGAAATTAAAAGTAGTGAATACATAAGAAAAACATCCAATGAAATTGGCAAAACCAATGTAAGTTTAACTTACGGACAGTATAATAGTTTTGCAAAAAAGGACAACAACTTTTCTATTTCTCAGTCACTGCCCTTCCCCACTACTTTCGCTGCTAAGTCGCAATTGGCAGGCTCTGTGGTTGAAAGCAATGTGATAAAGAAAAAATTAACCGAAGCAGAAGTTGTATATCAAATCAAGCAAATATATTATGAATGGCTGTTTTTAAATCAGCGAAAAATTTTATTGCAGAAAAGAGATAGTATATATAAGACTATTGCAAAATCATCGGAACTGCGTTACAAAACAGGTGAAGGCAATCTGCTCGAAAAATCAACTGCTGAAGCAAGAAGTAAAGAAATTGAAAATATCCTTAATCAAATAGAAAATGACAGGAATATTCTATCATCAAGGTTAAAAGCTATTACTGTTACTTCAATTGTTTTATTTGATGAAGCTGCTCTAAGTGAAGCAAATCTTGATTTTTCAATAGATTCAGGTTTGGCATCCAAGCATCCTTATGTAATGTATATGAAGCAACAAATTGTGATAGCAGAAAATCAAAAAAAAGTATATAAAAACACCTTGCTTCCTGAAATTACATTGGGCTATTTTAATCAAACATTATATGGAGTTCCTTATAATATATATGCAACATTACCTCTTACAGATTACACCAATCGTTTTCAAGGATTTTATGCAGGTGTAAGCATCCCCTTGTTTTATAGACCTTATAATTCAAGAATAAAAGCACTGGAGTTTTCAAAACAGAATATGGAGTTATTATATAAACAAGCACAAAGCAATGCACTGGCTGAAATAGAGGCAACTTATTCGCAATATCTAAAGAATCAAAAATCATTGCAGTATTATAAAACAAGTGGCTTGCCCAATGCTGAACTTATAACCAAGCAAAGTATCATTGCTTTTCAAAAAGGAGACATCACTTATTTGCAGCATGTAATAAACCTGCAGCAGGTAGAAGAGATTAAAGAAAATTATTTAACCACGCTTTTGGGTTACAACAAAAGTGTAATTGAATTGGAATTTTTATCAGGAACAATAAAATAACATTATAAAAAATATTATGAAAAATATAAAATTAATCACAACAGGTGCTGTTACTTTTAGCATTATAATACTCATGTTTAACTTTACAGCTTGCACAGGCGGCAAGGGGAAAGACAGCACATTGGGAAAAGATACCTGTGCTAAAGCTGAAGCAAAAGAAGTATTGCTAAGTAAAGAACAATTTGAAAGTTCTGATATTAAAACAGGATATATAGAAAGTAAAAACCTGAATAGTATATTAAAAGTAAATGGCAAAATAGATGTCCCTCCACAAAACTTAATTTCGATAAGTGTTCCCCTGGGCGGATTTTTAAAATCAACTACTATGTTGGAAGGAATGCATGTATTAAAAGGGCAAGTAATTGCAGTTATCGAGCATCCCGAAATTGCACAATTGCAGCAAGATTTTGTAGAAGCGAAAAGCAAATTTGACCTCACTGAGCAGGAATTAAAACGCCAACAGGAATTAAGCACTGCAAACGTGAACTCATCAAAAATATTACAACAAGCACAAAGCGATTTTAATATATCTCAAGCAAGGTACAAAACCCTTGAAGAAAAAATAAGAATGGCTGGCATCAATAAATCAAATGTACTAAGTGGCAATATTTCGGGTATCATTACTATAATATCTCCTATCAATGGCTATGTTACCAAAATAAATGTGAACATCGGGAAAATGGTGACCCCGCAGGATGTAATGTTTGAAATTGTGGATACCGATCATCTGCACGCCGAACTAACGGTATTTGAAAATGATATCAGCAAAATAAAAGAGGGCCAGAAAGTTCGATTTACTTTGGCTAATAATCCAGACAAAGAATTGATTGCAACTGTGTATTTAATAGGCCGTGTATTTGATGATAGTCGCAGCGTGCGTATTCATTGCCATTTGGATAATGAAGATAAAGAATTATTGCCAGGCATGTATATTAACGCCATTGTAGAATTATCGGGAATTAAGGTAAATTGTGTTCCTGTGGGTGCTATCGTAAAGCAGAATGACAAAGAATATATATTTGTAAAAGAAGCAACAATGAGTTGTGGTAAACATATACTTTGCACCGAGCATGAATTATGCGAACTGGAAGAAGATTGTCCGGAGCATCCCGATTGTGAGGCCCACGAAAAGTGCACAGATAAAAAGAACTGCAAACACAAAGAATGTAGGGAACACGAAAACTGCAAAAGCAAAACTGAAATTGCGGGTTTTAAATTTAAAATCAGGGAAGTAAAAACGGGGATTACAGATGGTGCCTATACCGAGATAAAGCCTGTGGGGATATTAACGGACGAAGCTGAAATTGTTACTTCCGGTGCATTTTTTATCTTATCGCAATTGAAGATGAGTGGCACTTTGGATGCGTGTTGCCAATAGTATATAATCTCTTTTAAAATGAAACATATAATAGATAGTGTAATATTGACCTAAATATGAAACTATCAATCAATCAAAAAAAACTATATTTTATTACAATTAATTAAAACTAAAATGAAAAATTATTATATCACTCCGCTAGTTGCACTATTTATTTTGGTGCAAAGTTGCACAGTTATTAATCCGGGTGAAGTTGCCCTGGATATCCATCTTGGTAAAATAAAACGTATTTTGCCACCTGGGAACTATCATACTTCCACTTTCAGAAGGCAGATAATTATCTTTGATTCCCGTATCCAGGAGTATGAAGGTAAATTTAATTTTCATACCAATGAAGGAATAGAAATCGAATCTGAAATCACCCTCACCTATCATCTGCTGCCCGATTCCCTCAAAAGCATCTATTCAAATTTTGGACTGCAATTTAAGGAGATTGTTATTGTTGATAATCTCACAAAAGTTATCAGGCTGGAGGGTGCCCATTACAAATCTAACGAACTGCTTGAGGTGAAAAACCAACTCGAAGATTCGATAAAATTTAATATGAACAATCTAATAAGATATTATGGGTTTGAAGTTGATTTGGTCCTGCTCAAACACCTTGCCCTGCCTCCTGGAATAGTTGCCACCATAGAAGCTAAGCTGAATGCGGTTGAAAATTCAAAAAAGACCGAAATTGATTTGGATATAAAAAGGAAAAACCGCGATTATGACCTTGAAACCCAACAAAAGCAAGCTGAACTGGAAATAACCAAGCAGCGGCTCACACTTGATTTTGCTATTGAAAAACAAAAAAAGGAAGCGGAAAGACTGCTTATAGAGGCTGTGGCAATAAAAAAACAACAGGCAACTATAGATTCTACCCTTACTCCAAACCTATTGAAATTAAAAAGTTTAGAGATAACAAGAGACCTTGTAAAATCTAGCAATACCAAAGTAATAATTACTGATGGTAAATCACCTATAATACTGAATGAAAAATAACTATTTAACAGAGGTAATTGTGGTGAAACACTAAAATTCAAAATAAAAATCATTTAATTTAACATAGTGAACGCCCCATTATCGGCCATTTTTAAAAACATGAAAATAGTTTATTATACAACAATGTTATTCCTGTTACTTTGCATCGTAAGCAATATCTATTTTTTATTAAATTCAGATTTATACAGATCAGCTTTCGTAATACTACTGCAGGTCACTACATTTATTTCATTGGTAGCATTCATCACAATGGTTATATTTAGAGAGAAAAAATTAAAAGAACAATTACATGAACAATACTAAAAGTTTTTCAGTAAAAATTAAAAAAGCATTAAAGGTTTTAGGTCCCGGATTGGTTACAGGTGCAAGTGATGATGACCCATCGGGCATTGCTACTTACAGTCAAGCTGGTGCAGGTTTTGGGTATTCAACACTTTGGACAGCATTGCTTACATTTCCGCTAATGGCAGCTATACAGGGAATGTGTGCCCGTATTGGTATTGTAACTGAACAGGGGTTGACAGCAACATTAAAAAAACACTATCCCAAAAGTGTTTTATATACCATGATTTTATTTAGCTTTCCGGCTATCACTTTTAATATAGGTGCCGATATACAAGGTATGGGAGCAGTTGCCCACATGCTTATCCCCTCAATTCCTGTTTCTGTTTTCAGTGTGGTTATAACAGTGTTTCTCATTTTCATTATTATAAAGTATCCTTATCAAAAACTGGCAACGATATTGAAGTGGCTTTGTCTTTCATTATTATTATATATAATTGTACCGTTTTTAGTAGAGCAAGATTGGGCCGTGGTGCTTACAAATACTTTTATCCCCGCTATACAATTTAACAAAGAATTCGTTTCAATATTCGTGGCCATCTTGGGTACCACCATTTCACCTTATCTGTTCTTCTGGCAAGCTACTATGGAAGCTGAAGATATTGCCCACAAAAAGAAAAAAGTAGTGGTGAATAACCGCATACTTGGCGATATGCGAAAGGATGTAAATTTTGGAATGTTATTTTCAAATGTGGTCATGTTCTTTATCATACTTACAACGGGCACTGTATTATATAATGCAGGAGTTCGTCAGATTGATACAGTGGATCAGGCCGCAAAAGCATTGGAACCATTGGCAGGCAACCTCACTTACTTTATTTTTGCTATAGGTGTTTTGGGAACGGGGATGATAGCAATACCTGTATTGGCAGGTTCGCAATCATATATGTTAGCAGAAACTTTTGGATGGGAACAAGGTCTCGATAAAAAATTTAGTGAGGCAAAGGGGTTTTATATTACCATCGTTATCTCACTACTGATTGGACTATCGCTAGATGCTATTGGGATAAGCCCCATACAGGCACTTATATACACTGCAATTTTATATGGATTAACTGCACCCGTTTTAATTGCTATTATCATGCATATAGGTAATAACAAAAAAATAATGGGCAAATTTACCAACAGCAAACTCTCAAATATTTTGGGAAGTATTACATTTCTATTAATGACTTTTGCAGCAATAGCATTAATCTATTTTCTATTTAAATAATAACATATAAGAACAATGAAACTACCCATCAACGACAAAAAATTTCTCTTTCTACTTTCTGCAATTATTATAGTAGTTACCTTAGAAATTTTATCCATCATCGGTATTCACATACCAATGCCTTATGCACCTTTTGTTTTCGCAATTTTTATTCTGGGAATTGGTTATAATGTATTGTGGAACGGGGTAAAAGCAATTTCCAAACTACAATTCAGCAGTATTAATTTACTAATGACCATTGCTGTAATAGGAGCATTTTACCTCGGTCAATATCCCGAAGCAGCGGTTGTAATTGTATTATATGTTTTAGGTGAGCGACTGGAAGATATTGGTATTGAAAATTCAAAATCTGCATTGGATGAATTGGTGAGCAAAGCACCAAAAACGGCGTTTGTAAAAACAGAAAACGCAAATGTTGCTATTGATAAAATAGCAGTGGGGACAATTATTCAGGTAAAACCCGGAGAAATGATACCACTTGATGGAAAAATTATTGCAGGAGAAACAAGTGTAGATGAAGCTGCTATTACCGGCGAACCTATACCCAAAGACAAGCACACGGGTGATAATTTATTTGCAGGCACACTCAATAAAAACGGTTTCATAGAAATAGAAACAACTAAACTATCTGTTGATACCACATTCTCCAAAATTATTCGCCTTACGTTTGAAGCATCAGCAAACAAAAGTGAGACACAAAAATTCATTCAGCAATTTTCAAAGTATTATACACCTTCCATTATTATAATGGCGTTATTGGTTTTTACAATTCCCGTTTTCTTTTTGCACTTAGATTTTAATCAGTGGTTGCAGCAAGCTATCACACTTTTGGTAATTGCCTGCCCCTGTGCACTGGTTATATCTACACCAGTTGCTATATATGCTGCTATTGGCAATGCATCGGCAAAAGGAGCATTGGTGAAAGGTGGAAAATATATAGAAGCATTGGCAAAAATAAAAGCAATTGCACTAGACAAAACACGAACCATCACTTTTGGAAACCCAATTGTATCAGATGTATTTCCACTTAATGGAACAAGCAGAGAAGAGCTATTGGCTTGCACCGCAGGAGCAGAAATTTTTAGTGAACATCCGCTTGCTCAAGCTATAGTTGATGCAAGTAAAAAAGAAGGATTTGAGCCGCATAAAACCGAAAAGTTTAACAGTATTATGGGCAAGGGAGCAACAGCAAAATGTTTGGTATGCGAAGATGAAACTATATATGTTGGCAAATTGGAATTCATCAAAGAACACCAGCCCATTTATAAAGAAGCCGAGAAAATTGTGGAGCAACTTTCATCACAAGGTAAAACAAGTGTGGTGGTAAGTTTTGGTGAAGGTGTGGCAGGTATTATAGGTTTGATGGATGAAATTAAACCCGATAGTGCCAGTGCATTAAAAGAAATAGAAGCTATGGGTATTGAACCCATTATGCTGACAGGCGATAACGAAAAGGCGGGAAACTATGTTGCACAGCAAGTAGGTATCAAAAAAATATTTGGCGGAATGCTGCCCGAAAACAAAGCAGAAAAAATTAAAGAACTTTTGCAGCAATATAAGTTTGTAGCCATGGTAGGCGATGGCATAAACGATGCTCCTGCTTTGGCACAAAGCACGGTAGCTATAGCAATGGGGGCAGCAGGCAGTGACACCGCAATTGAAACTGCAAACATTGCATTGATGAATGATAAACTTTCACTTATTCCTTTCCTAATCCGTTTAAGTAAGAAAACTTTATCAAGAATAAAGTATAATACTATAGGTGCAATAGCTGTAAAATTAATTTTTATCACACTTGCATTTATCGGTTATAGCAACTTAGTTTTTGCCATTGCTGCTGATGTGGGGGTAACCCTTGTTGTAATACTCACAAGTTTGCAGTTGATGAAGTTTGAAGAATAAAAACTATGTATATTATTAAATCAAAATGGAAAATTTTAACAAAAAATCAAGTTGTTATAAGTTTTCCATTTTGAACTTTGAACTAAGAAATATACAAAGAATCGAAGCAAAATTATTGTATGCTCAAATCTTTGCTATAAGCCCCAAAAAATGCAGCACATTTAATTCTCCCTAACCTGCACCGACCACCACCGGCAGACCGTTGACAATTTGACGGCAACTTTAGAGTGAAAAATGGTTTTTCAACTTATCTTTACGACCTAAATAATTGACAGAGAATATTTGATGAAATTAGTAACGCAGACACCGAAAAAAGCACTAAAAGCATTCTTAAAGCAAAAACCTTTGAGAAGCGAAATTGACGTTTTCAAAACGAACCTTATTGCTTTGCTCGACAAAATCAGCGTAATAGATAAACGACCTAAAGACGAAAGTGAAGAACATTTAAAAAACGACCTGCGTGACTTTTTAAGGGATACTTACTACCGTGACACCAAAGCCATTAACACCAAAGATAAAAAGGATCTTGTAATTCACTTAAACAAAACAACAAATAGTGAAGTTGGAGTAATCATTGAAGCAAAGCGACCAACTAACATTGGAGAAATGGTAACGGCTGACAATCCTAATAAAAAAGCACTTCACGAACTTATACTTTACTATTTAGACGAAAGAAACCAAGCAGGAAATAATCAACTAAAACAGTTGGTAATGACCAATGTTCACGAGTGGTTTATTGTAGACGCAAACTATTTTGACAAGCATATTTACCGAAATACGCAAATCAAAAAACTGTATGAAACCAAACTCAATGACAAAAAAGACAATCCATTTTTCTATGAGGAAATTGCTAAAATAGTTTCCAAAATTGATGTTGAAATTCCTTGTGTTTACTTCGACATTAGAGAATATGACACCATTTTACGCAACAACAATAAAGAGGACGACCGTGAACTTATTGCATTATTCAAAATACTTTCGCCACAACATTTATTAAAAATTGTAACGCCAAACGACAGTAATTCGCTCAATGAAAAATTTTACAAAGAATTGCTTCACATCATTGGATTGGAAGAAGCAAAAGAAAACGGAAAAAATATAATTCGGCGAAAAAAAGAAAACCGCAATGCGGCTTCTCTAATTGAATCGGCTATTGAGGCATTGCACACTGAAGACGTTTTGCATCGATTGCCAGACCAATCTATATATGGTGATAATAAAGAAGAAAGGATTTTTAATATTTCGCTTGAACTTTGCATTACTTGGATAAACAGAATTTTGTTTTTGAAGTTGTTGGAAGGACAACTCATAACTTATCATGCTCCCACCCCTTCGGGGAGGGCGGGGGGAGGGGCTGATTATCGGTTCTTAAACACAGAAACAATACACGACTTTGACGAATTATTTAAACTATTTCATAAAGTATTAGCGGTAAACATTGGGGAAAGAAGCGAAGCAATAAAAACCAAATACAGCCGAGTTCCCTATTTGAATAGTTCGCTTTTTGAAATTAGCGAATTAGAAGACCAAACCATAAAAATAAATTCGCTTGACAACAGCGGTCAACTTGAATTAATAGGAACAACAATATTAAAAAATATAAAGAAGAAAGCAGTTTCGCTGCCCACTTTAGATTACCTTTTTCAGTTTTTAGATGCTTACGATTTTGCCAGTGAAGGTGCAGAAGATGTGCAAGAGGACAACAAAACAATTATCAATGCTTCCGTTCTTGGTAAAGTATTTGAAAAAATAAATGGCTACAAGGACGGCTCAATTTTTACACCCGCATTTATTACAATGTATATGTGCAAACAGTCTATTCGTTTGGCTGTGGTTGAGAAATTTAACGATGCAAAAAAATGGGACATCAAACAATTTGATGAACTCTATAATAAAATTGACGATAAAAAAGAAGCAAACGAAATAATCAATTCACTTAGAATTTGTGACCCGGCCGTAGGTTCTGGACACTTTTTAGTTTCGGCATTGAACGAAATTATTGCCGTTAAAAGTGAGTTGGGCATTTTGATAGATGAGAAAGGAAAAACGCTAAGAGATTATGAAATTGAAATTGTAAATGATGAATTAATTATTACCGATGAAAATGGAAACATCATTGCTTACAACCCAAAGAATATAGAAAGTAACCGTGTTCAAAAAACGCTATTTCAAGAAAAGCAAACCATTATAGAAAATTGTTTGTTTGGGGTTGACATCAACCCAAATTCAGTAAAAATATGCCGTTTGCGATTGTGGATAGAACTTTTGAAAAACGCCTATTATAAAGAGGAAACGAAGTTTACAGAACTTGAAACACTTCCCAATATTGATATCAATATAAAATGTGGAAACAGTTTATTGAGCCGTTTTCCGTTAGATGCTGATTTGAGCAAAGCCTTAAAAAGTATTAAGTATGATATAAAAGCATATAGAGGATTTGTGAACGATTATAAAAACGAAAAAAGCCGTGATGTAAAACGCGGTTTGCAAAAAATAATTGATACGATAAAAACTGATTTTAGAACAGAAATTGGCAACAACGACCCGAAGCAAATTAAACTTAGCAAACTTAGCGGAGACCTTTATAATTTGCTAAACCAAGGAAAACTATTTGAACTTGACAGTAAACAGAAAAAGAAACAAAAGGAAAATCAAGCAAAGTTAGAAGCAGATATAACTAAACTGGCCAAAGAAATTGAGGAAATAAAAAGTAATGCCATTTACAAAAATGCTTTTGAATGGAGATTTGAATTTCCCGAAGTGTTGAGCAATAACGGGGAGTTTGAAGGTTTTGATGTTGTTATTGGAAATCCGCCATATTTTTCTCTATCCAAAATAAAAGAACAGGGCAATTATTTTGAAAGTGCAGGATATAAAACTTATTCAAAAGGTGCAGATATTTATTGTCTGTTTTATGAAAGAGGGAATCAGATTTTGAAAGATAAAGGAATATTAACTTATATCACTTCTAACTCATGGTTAAGGACTCAGTATGGCAAATCACTTCGCAGGTACTTTGTAAATCACACCAACCCGCTTTTTCTTTTAAATATTGAAGACAAACAATTGTTTCAAGAAGCTACTGTAGAATCAAACATATTTGCTTTTGAAAAAGCCCTATGGAATAAAAAGCTACAAGCAACATCACTTAAAGAAGATTTTAATATTAGTAATTCATTGTATGATTATTTTTCATCGCATTCATTCATAATAAAAGAATTGCCTGAGAGTGGTTGGACAATTGGGAATGAAAACGAGGGGAACTTAAAATTAAAAATTGAAACTGGCTCTAAACTTTTTATAAATTTTGATTGTCAAATCAATTATGGAGTTAAAACAGGATACAATGAAGCCTTTGTAATTGATAAAAAAATTAAAGATGGTTTGTTAAAACTTGATCCAAATTGTTCTCATTTACTGAAACCTATTCTAAGAGGGAGAGATATTCAAAAGTGGATTTTTAATTTTAAAGAGTTATGGATTATCTATATTCCAAAAGGTTATACAATAAAGAACAAATTTGCAGAAGATGGAACAAACACAATAGTCAATGAGCCTATTCCAAGGTATGGATATGTTGAGATTGATGCTGCTTGGGAGTGGTTTTCAAAAAAACACCCGTCATTAGCGGTGCATCTTCTGCCATTTAGAAATAAAGCAAAGAATCGTTTGGATCAAGGTGATTACTGGTGGGAACAACGTGCTTGTGCATACTTGAATGACTTTGAAAAAGAAAAAATTATATGGGGAGAATTATCCGATATACAAAAATTTGCTTATGATGAAAGCGGTTTGTATGCCAACAATACTATCTTTTTTATCACAGGGAAAAACTTAAAGTACCTTCTTGCTGTCTTAAATTCAAAAGTTGCAAAATGGTATTTCAATGAGATATCAACCAGTTCAGGTATGGGAACAAGCCGTTGGCTCAAATACAAAATTGAACAACTGCCAATTAAAAACATTTCAGAAAAAGACCAAAAACCATTCATATCTCTAGTTGACAAAATTCTTGAAGCCAAACAACAAGGCAAGGACAGCATAGGTCTTGAAAAGAAAATTGACGAAATGGTTTACGAACTTTATAATATTACAGAAGAGGAACAAAAAATAATTGAAGGATAACATGGAAAACAGAAAAAATCACTGGGAAAAAGTTTATGCAACCAAACAACCCCACGAAGTAAGTTGGACACAAGAACTGCCAAAAACATCATTGGACTTTTTGCATAGTTTCAAAAAGAATTTCTAAAACTTAATTTGTTTATCTGTTCATTAGTTCATATCTTTGTGAACTAATGAACAAATAAATGTATGGCTGACAATGGTATTTACAATCTACATGCTGAAGTTTTAAAAGCACTTGGCAACCCCATGCGATTACAAATAATTGAAATGCTACAAAAAAAAGAGTACTGCTTTTCTGATATTCTTGAAAACACAGGCACTATCAAATCAACTCTTTCTCAACACCTTTCCATTATGGTAAATACAGGGCTTTTGCACGTGCGTAAAGACAGCCGCTGCAATTACTATAAACTTTCTTCTGCTAAAGTAGCAAAAGCATGTTCGTTACTTCGTGAAGTGCTAATTGCAAACCATCAAAAGAACAAAAAAATATTTGAAAGTGCCTAACCTATAAAATTAAATCAAATGAAAATCACGCATACAATTCTCACTTTTCTTTTTTGTATTACAACAATAATCGCAGCTAATGCACAAACTGCCACAAATTGTGGCGACAATAAAATCGTTAATAAAATGGAAAAATCAAATCTTGCAATTGTTATTTATTCCAACGATACCGAAACCGTATGGAATGCATTACGACTGGCGAACTATGCACTGACACAAAAAGATACGGTAAAAATATTTTTGTTGGGTAAAGGCTTTGGAAGCCCAAAGCCTGTCATCAGAAAAGTTTGATGTAAAAAAACAAATGGAAGCATTTGCAGCAGCAGGTGGAGAAATTTTGGCTTGCGGCACTTGCTTGAAAATTCGCAATACT
>JAYVCI010000055.1:0-21906 GCA_043750035.1 Chitinophagaceae bacterium | reverse complement strand
ACAGCGACTGCGATCTCGCCAAGGGCGAGACTATCATCTTCTGTTCAACATTCAGCTACTATGTTCAACTCCTACATAGTAACTGATTCACGGCACACACGGCAAAAACATAATTCGCAGAAAAAAAGACCTGCCTGCCGGACAGGCAGGAAGCCGAAATGCGGCTTCGTTAATTGAACTAACAATTGATGCAATAAATACCGAAGATCTTTTGCATAAGTTGCCCGATCAAACAATATATGGAGCAACCAAAGACGAACAAATTTTTAATGTTTCGTTAGAACTTTGCATTACTTGGATAAACAGAATTTTATTTTTGAAGTTGTTAGAAGGACAGTTAGTAACCTACCATCAAGGCAATAAAGATTATCGGTTCTTAAACTCCGATACAATAAACGACTTTGACGAATTGTTTAAACTGTTTCACAAAGTTTTAGCGGTAAATCTTGATGACAGAAGCGAAGCAATAAAAAACAAATACAGCCGAGTTCCATATTTGAATAGTTCGCTTTTTGAAATCAGCGAATTAGAAGACCAAACCATAAAAATAAATTCGCTTGACAACAGCGGACAACTTGAATTAATTAATACAACTATTTTAAAAGACATCAAAAAGAAGGCAGACAAGCTGGCTACTATAGATTATCTTTTTCAGTTTTTAGATGCTTACGATTTTGCAAGTGAAGGTGCAGAAGATGTTCAAGAGGACAACAAAACAATTATCAATGCTTCGGTGCTTGGCAAAGTATTTGAAAAAATTAACGGATACAAAGACGGTTCTATTTTCACTCCTGCATTTATCACAATGTATATGTGCAAGCAGTCAATCCGTTTGGCTGTAATTGAAAAGTTTAATGAAGCTTTATCGGAAAAAGACAAAACATTATTCGACAAATTTGAAGATGTAAAAAACTACACTTCACGTCTATTTAAAACGCAAGAAATTTTAAAAGCGAATGAAATAATAAATTCACTCCGCATTTGCGACCCAGCCGTGGGTTCTGGACACTTTTTAGTTTCATCATTGAATGAAATAATTGCTATTAAATCGGAGTTGGGAATACTTGCCGATAATAAAGGTGTAGTTATTGCTGAATATAGAGCCGAAGTAATTAGTGATGAATTACGACTCATTAATAATCAAACCGAAAATGATTTTGAATACAGGCTTCCGATTATTATTGGAGGAAAAACTATTCAATATAATTTTGGAGGAGACAAAATATCATCAAATGACAAAATTTCAACTATAAATCGTATCCAAAAAACACTATTTCACGAAAAGCAAACCATTATAGAAAACTGTTTATTTGGCGTGGACATAAACCCAAATTCTGTGAAAATTTGCCGTTTGCGTTTATGGATAGAACTATTGAAAAACGCCTATTACAAAGAGGAAACAAATTTTTTAGAGCTTGAAACGCTTCCGAATATTGACATCAATATAAAATGCGGAAATAGTTTATTAAGTCGTTTTCCTTTAGATGCCGATTTAAGTAAAGCACTAAAAAGCATTAAGTATGACATAAAAGCCTATAGAGGATTTGTGAATGATTATAAAAACGAAAAAAGCCGAGATGTTAAAAGAGGTTTGCAAAAAATTATTAATGATATTAAGTCTGATTTTAAAACTGAAATATGGAAATATGACCCTAAGGTTATAAAATTAAAAAAGCTACAAACTGAATATAATATTTTGGGGGCTCCCCAAATTTTTAAGGAAGAAGAGATTCATTATGGTAAAAACGATAATAGAAAAGCAAGACAAGAAAGACTCGAAAAGTATGAAGACGACATAGAAAAATTAACGAAAGAAATTTCAGAAATAAAAAACAATGTTATTTACAAAAATGCTTTTGAGTGGAGATTTGAATTTCCTGAAGTATTAAACAATAAAGGCGAATACGAAGGGTTTGATTTAATTATTGGTAATCCGCCATACATCAGTGCTCTTGATATGGCAAGAACTGATCTTCTTAAAAGTTACTTTAAAACAAGGTATCCCGAGACAAATGGTTCTTACGACATTTATATTTTGTTTTTAAGATTGGGCATTGACATTTCTAAAAAGAATGGTATTTATTCTTGGATAGTTCCGAATAAACTCCATATAGCTGATTATGCTAAAAAGACAACGGATATGTTATTACTTAATGGATTAAAGCAAAGCATTGATGTTTCAGTATTCCCAGTTTTTAAAGGCATCGGAGTTTATCCTGTTGTTATTAATGGTCAAAAGAATATTAAAACAAAATTTGAAAAGTTATCCGTCATATCGGAAGAAGATATAATTAAAGAAGATTTTACTACAGTAAAAGAAATTTTTACGTTAAAAACTATTAAGGATTTTGGCGTTAAAGTTATGTCAGGCACGACTGGATTTGAAGCTCAAAAAATAAAACAATACGTTACGGAGAGTAAAAAAGGTATAAAATTTACTGTTAGTGGAAATATAGACCGTTACGAATACAACAATATAATGGTGCGATATATGAATACGAAATATTCCCAAGCCTTTATAACTAACAACGAAAATATTGCTAAAACAAAATGGGCATTTTGGAGCAACCCGAAAATTGTAGTTGCAGGAATGACAAAAAAAATTGAAGCTGTTTATGTAGAAGAACCATTAGCTATTGGTGTCGGCTGTTACGGAATTTATGATTACGGAGGCTTAGACCCCAAAGCACTTGTTGGACTACTCAATTCAAAATACCTTAGCTATTATTTAAACATTAAATTTAAAGACAAACATTTGGCGGGCGGTTATCTTGCAATCAATAAATCTACAATAGAAGCATTACCATTGGTCGCAGTTGACAAGAAAATGCAAAATCAAATTATAACATTAGTTGATAAAATAACTGCTCAAAAACAACAAGGCAAAGACAGTATTAAGTATGAAAATGAAATAGACGAATTGGTTTATAAACTTTATGACTTGACTGATGATGAAATAAAAATAATAGAAGGACAATGATTTTTGCATTTGAAAATTTAAAAGATTTTGATAAAAAGTTAGTTAAATCTTGCGAACCTTATATTGACTTTATTTATTCATTTGAAGAAAGTTGCTATAAATGGCAACAATTCCATTCTATCGTTGATAACAAAGATATTTATAAATTAAGGTTACATAAATTTGAAAATCTAAGACAAGGATTTATATGCACTGATTTTGAAGAAGCCAAATGGCTTTCAATGCTTATAGATGGCAATGATGCAGGTATGAAATTGAAGAAGGAAAATTTATGGTTAGAGAATTATTTATTGGAGCAAAAGGAAAATCATTTTTTTAATTTAATTGCATTACCAGTAAGCGAATATATAAAGCACTATTCAAATGATTTTGAAATGCTAAAATTAGTTGACTTTGAAAAAGTATTTGGTTTTCGCAAAATATGAGCCAACGCTTTTGGTGGTGGTGGTAGTAGGTATGACATAAAGAGCGACTTTAGTCTATCTACAGGTGGAGAGTATACAGCGGTTTCATATAATGGCAAAATTACTACAGCAAGGGCAGCCCAATTCAAATAAGTGTTTACAGCGACAAAATTATTATTTGGAACGAAGGTCAATTGCCCGAAAACTGGACAGTAAAAAACCTATTGGAGAAACACGCCTCACGACCGTATAACCCCGACATTGCAAATGCTTTGTTTCGCAGTGGCTACATTGAATCTTGGGGACGAGGAACGTTAAAAATTATTAGAGAATGTAAACAAGCTGGAATCCCTGACCCTGTTTTTAGTTACGATTCAAGCGACATTTCTGTAGAATTCAGAAAGGATATTTATAATGAAAAATATTTGCAATCGCTAAACCTAAACGACAGACAAGTAAAAGCTGTTTTGTTCGCAAAAGAGAAGGGCAGGATTACAAACAAAGAGTATCAGGAAATCAATCAAACCACTGATAGGACGGCATTAAGAGATTTAGAATTGCTTATGGAATTAGATATTTTAATAAGAATTGGCGAAAAAAAGGGTGCATATTACGAGCTAAGAACCTAAGTAAATGTCGGATATGTCGGATAAATGTCGGATAAACCAAGCGGACAAAAGGGGTAGCATTTTATACGCTAAATTAAATTGCGTCATAATTGAGTCAATTGCGTCATAACCAAAACGGCAGACAATGGAACAATTGCACATTAATAGCACAAATTGCACAATGACAGCGGGACAACCCAACGCATTTGGGGGCACATTTGTATTTTTTTCCATGCACAAACCAACGCTAAAAAAATCCAAAAGAGCCACCAAGCAACCGCACCAAGACACTGCAACCATTGACATACACAGCACGACCGAGAGAGAACAACGAAGGCATAGCAAAAGTGGCGGTTCAGTCCTCCGCAGACAGTTTTGTGGTTAATCAAACATTAGTTCTCCGCATCAAATTTTGTGGTGAAAATCGCCACCTTCGCCAAGCCCCGAACCGTTAAATATCACTGCTTCAAAATCCCTCTTTATATATTTCAAATATTCCCTAGCTTTGCCGCCAGATGGTAGAGAAAGATATATTGATTGAGGCTTACGAGCAGATGTGCTGCGTGGGGGCTATGGCTGCCACTTACGAGGCCAACAGGCCTATTTGCAAATACGTACACAGCACCAGCCGCGGGCACGAGGCCATACAACTGGCCGTGGGCATGCAACTGAAATCATGCGATTATATTAGCCCTTATTACAGAGACGAAAGTATATTGCTGGGTATGGGTTTAAGTCCTTACGAACTAATGTTGCAACTTTTGGCCAAAGCCGATGACCCCTTTAGCGGTGGCCGCAGTTATTATAGTCATCCTTCGCTTAAGCGGGATGGTTTTCCGCGTATGCTGCACAGCAGCAGTGCCACGGGCATGCAAGCTATACCTGCCACGGGCATGGCACATGGCATCGCTTATATGGAAAGCATGGGCATGTTGCCGGGCGATGAGAAACCCATAGTGGTTTGTTCGATGGGTGATGGTTCAATGACCGAAGGCGAAGTGTCGGAAGCATTACAAATGGCGGTGCTTAAAAAACTGCCCATTATGTTTTTAATACAGGATAATGATTGGGGTATATCGGCCACCGGCAAAGAGATGCGTGCAATGGATGCTTACGAATTTGCAGCAGGGTTTGGAAACCTAAAACGGGTACGTGTGGACGGAAGTGATTTTGAAGCATCGTGGGCTGCGGTGGGCAAGGCACTGGATTGGATACGGGAGAAAAGAAAACCGCTTCTGATGCATGCTGCTGTTCCGCTTTTGGGGCACCACACCTCTGGCGTACGCAAAGAATGGTACCGTGGGGATGAGGATTTGAATGAACATTCTTTAAACGACCCCACACCAAAATTAAGAAATGTATTAAAAAAACTCGGCCTCTCAGCTGAAGAGCTAACTGAAATAGAACAAAAAGCAGCGGAGCATATTTCGGCAGCGTTTCATAAAGCCTGCAATGCCGCAGACCCAGACCCCATGATGGTGAGCGACCACGAGTTTGCCCCAACACCCATTATACAAGAAACAGGAAACAGGACCCCTGCGGATAAAGAGCCTACCCTGATGGTGGATGCTGCCCTGCATGCCGTTGATGAACTGATGGCCAAATATCCCGAATGTTTGTTCTACGGTCAAGATGTGGGTAAAAGATTGGGGGGGGTGTTTAGAGAAGCTGCTACGCTTGCTGATAAATATGGCGATGACCGTGTGTTTAATACACCCATACAGGAGGCCTATATTGTTGGTTCAACAGCCGGCATGAGTGCTGTGGGGTTAAAACCCATCGTAGAAATACAATTCGCCGACTATCATTGGACAGGATTAAATCAATTGGTTACTGAACTCTCCAAATCGTGCTACCTTACAATGGGGAAGTATCCTGTAAGTTCCATTATAAGGATACCATGCGGTGCGTATGGCGGCGGCGGTCCTTACCACTCAGGGTGTATTGAATCAACGCTTCTTAACGTTAGGGGCATTAAGGTTTGTTACCCATCGAACGCTGCGGATATGAAAGGGTTGATGAAAGCCGCCTTTCACGATCCCAATCCTGTTATCATGCTTGAACATAAGGGACTATACTGGAGCAAAAACCCGGGAACAGAAGATGCAAAGTGCATAGAGCCGGATGAGGATTATATACTTCCTTTGGGAAAAGCAAACATTGTATTGGAAGCAAATATGGATGCTGTAGATGCGGGAGAATCAATTTGCATTATAACTTATGGTATGGGTGTGTACTGGGCCAAGGCTGCTGCAAAAGACTATCCTGGCAGTGTAGAAATATTAGACCTTCGTACCTTAAATCCTTTAGACGAAGATGCAATTTTTACACTTGTGAAACGCCACGGTAAATGTATTATACTTACCGAAGAACCTTTGTTGAACTCCTTTGCCGAGAGCTTACAGGGGCGTATATCGCAACATTGCTTTCAGTATTTGGATGCCCCTGTTGGCTTGGTTGGTGCTTTAAACCTACCTGCGGTGCCCATAAATTTGGTTCTAGAAAAAGCCATGTTGCCCAATCCTGAAAAAGTATCCTTGGCTATCGGTAATTTGCTTTCTTATTAATATCTTTGTAAGAAATAAGCACAAACCATTTAATCAAACTCCTTTTATATAATATCTTTGCAACAATAAATACCATATACCATGAAAAGAATATTGTACCTTTCCTGTCTCTTGTCTCTGTGGTTGGGAACATCTTCTTTTAATGTTGAGCAAGAATATTGCGATACGCTAAAAAAGATAGTAGAGGCCAGTCGCCAAAACTTTGACCCTATAAAAAGCGAACGCAAAAATGGTATTATAGATATATATTATACCTCAAAAATATCTTTGCCAAATGCTACAGATACCAGAATATGGGTAGGGAACGATCAGCTATATCTTACTTGCAAAATGGTTGAGAAAAACAATAAAATAGAAATAGAAACTGAGTATAAAAAAACCGTGGCCTCCGTAAGAGCTTGTTTGGGAAAGTGGAAAGAGTTTAAACCCAAAAACACCTCGTTAAATTCAGTTGACCAAGGTTTTAAAGAAGAGGCTGCGGAAAAATGTGGCCCTGTGGTTATTGTGAGTATGCAGGATAATCCTGTGAAATATGGTTTTTATAAAGTTGTGATAACCGTGAAAACTTTTTAATTGCTCCAGCTCGTTCCTTCTTTACCATCATTTATTATAAACCCTGCTGTTTCTAGGCTTTTCCTGATATTATCGGATGTTTCGTAGTCTTTGCGTTTCTTGGCTTCTTCTCTGGTTTGCAAAAGTATCTGCATGGCTATGTCGAGTTTGCCATCATTGTTTGCACGCTCAGAAACCAAGCCCAATACATCAAACACAAATGAATGCATTGTCTTTTTTAATAGAACCAAATCGTCGGCCGTTATGGTCTCTTTACCATCGTTAACTGAATTAATAATTCTTGCTCCTTCAAATAAACTGGCAACCAATATGGGGGCGTTAAAGTCTTCGTTCATTGCATCGTAACAACTTTTTTCTAATGCTTTAATATCAGAAGTAGAGGTTTCGGACGGTTTTAAATTTTCTAATGTTTTTATAGCGGCCGTAAGTCGGGCATACCCTTTTTCAGATGCTTGCAGTGCTTCATTCGAAAAATCGAGGGTACTTCTATAGTGTGTTTGCATCATAAAAAAACGCACGGCCATGGGGCTATACCCTTTGTCTAACAATGGGTGGTCTCCGGTAAACAATTCCTCTGGCAGAAAACCATTCCCCGCACTTTTGGACATACGCACGTTGTTTACGGTAAGCATATTTGTGTGCATCCAATAGTTTACGGGCGATTTGTGGTTACATGCCTGCGATTGTGCTATTTCATTGGTGTGGTGCGTTGCCTGTAAATCCATTCCGCCGCCATGTATATCGAATGTTTCTCCCAAATATTTGCTGCTCATTGCCGAACATTCTATATGCCATCCCGGGAAACCCCATCCCCAGGGTGAGTTCCATTTCATCAACGTCTCGGGTTTGGCGGCAATCCATAAAGCAAAATCCAGACGGCCGTGCTTTTCATCTTGCCCGCTTAGTTCGCGGGTTCCTTCCAAAAGATCTTCCAGCTTACGGTTGGTTAATTGTCCATACGGAAATTCTTTGTTGTACTTTTCTACATCAAAATACACGGTTCCGCCCGTTTCATAAGCATAGCCCTTAGAAATAATTTCTTTTATCATTTCTATTTGCTCACCTATATGACCTGTTGCGGTAGGTTCAATGCTTGGTGAAAGGGTATTAAAATCTCGCATTACGTCATGGAAACCCAATGTATATTTCTGCACTATTTCCATTGGTTCTAGTTGTTCCAACTTTGCTTTTTTCGCAAATTTATCATCACCTTCGTCCCTGTCGCCTTCCAGATGCCCTGCATCGGTTATGTTTCTAACATATCGAACTTTGTATCCCAGGTGCAATAGGTATCTATATATTAGATCGAATGAAATAAAAGTGCGGCAATTACCCAAATGAACATCGCTGTAAACAGTGGGTCCGCATACATACAAGCCCACTCTTCCTGCATGAATCGGTTCAAATTTTTCAATCTTTCGTGTTAGTGTATTATATAGTTTTAACTCTTGTTCCATTAGTTTTCGGGTACAAATTGTTTTAAAAATCGGATGTCGTTGTCAAAGAAAATACGCAAATCATTAATACCATATTGCAGCATGGTAAGCCTTTCTATACCCATTCCAAATGCGAAACCGGAATATATTTTTTCATCAATGCCACAATTGGTTAGTACCTGCGAATCTACCATTCCACATCCCAATATTTCTACCCAGCCACTGTGTTTGCACACATTGCATCCGTTACCTTTACATATCTGGCAGCTTATATCCATTTCTGCACTCGGCTCTGTAAACGGAAAATAGCTGGGTCTGAAACGTACTTTTACATCATTGTTAAAAAAATGTTTCACAAATTCATATAATGTATATTTTAAATCGGCAAACGACACATCTTTATCTATATACAAACCTTCTACCTGGTGAAAAAAACAATTGGCCCTGGCCGATATCGCTTCGTTTCTATATACTCTTCCGGGCATAAGGCTTCTAATTGGGGGTTGGTTACTTTCCATTAACCTAACTTGTACACTGCTGGTGTGTGTGCGTAAAGCATAATCTGCATTAACAAAGAATGTATCTTGCATATCGCGAGCTGGGTGTTCAGCAGGAAAATTTAAAGCACTGAAGTTGTGCCAATCGTTTTCTATCTCTGGCCCATTAGAAACGGTAAAGCCTAATTTAGAAAATAACTGTATAATGCTGTTCAAGGTTATTTGTAGCGGGTGCCTTGAACCTGCTTCTATTCCTTTATGGGATAAGGTATAGTCAACTACAGGTTGGTTTTTTATATTTGATTTTAAATACTGTTCTCTATGCTGTTCAAATTTAGATTCTGCTAACTGTTTTACCTCGTTTATGTATTGTCCTGCTTCTTTTCTTTCTTCAAGCCCAATATCTTTTAATAGACTAAATAAATCATGTATGGGGCTTTTTTTGGTTAGATATTTTAAACGAAATGCTTCTAAATCCGCTGCAGAATCAATTGCAAACAAATTGATGTCACTATTTAATTCTTTACATCTGTGTTGAACCATACTGCAAAATAAAAGGATTTAGTGTCTTATAAAAAATTTGATTTGATTTAAAGGGTTTTCAACACAGTTATAATTTAATATAAACTTTTAAAATTAATAATTAATCTATTCTTATGCGTGTGGATTAGTAGCATATATATTTGTAAATATATTTGTAAAGTTGCTTATTAACATAATTTCTAACATCAATTAACAAATTACTTTCAATGTATAGTATTAGTTATTAATTATTTAGTGTACATATTAGTAAGACCTTAATAACTGCTTTAACATTGCTTTGTGAATAGGTATTTACGTTAATAAGCGTATTTTTTTGGTTTATAATCTGTATAATTTTAAATATAAATGTACAGATTATTTATATAACTATTGATAAGTAAACTTATAACACAGCTTATAACAAGTATCCCACAGAAAAGATAGGCTTTATTGATGTTATTGTGGATTCTATAATAAAGATAGCAGCATCGTTTTTATAATTTAGCTTTATCAATATTTATGTTTATATTTTCTAAGTCAATATTTTTTTTTATGGGAATAATATCATCGAACAAAAATGCCTTCTCTGGATTTATACCTTTGTTTATATACCCATCATCCAGTTTATGGTTTAAATTTACATCATCTACAATCCGTATTCTATAATTGCCAGGTAATAAATATTTGTATTCTATTTTATTGGTACCATTTATTATATTGCTCCTTACTTGTTTTAAATTCTCATCTAGCAGTTCTATCAACAAAGGCTTTGACTGTGTTTGAGTCACATTTAAAATAAGGCTTCCATATTTATCTAATTTCTCTGTCGTAAAATTTATTGAAAAAGAATCTAAGCGTTGATTAAAAATATCATTAAATGCCCCTTTCTTAAATTTTATTATATATTTTTTATCGGGTTTAAAATCAAGAGGCAGTAAGTATTGGCTTTTCTCATTATCTCTAAAAAAAGAGTTTCCGGTATATTTTATTTTTATACTATCCTCATATAGTTCTATACCTCTGTCATCGTAATTCCATATAGGTGTGTGAAAGCGTATGCTTAAGGTATCGAACAAGTCTAATTTTCCATTTTCGTTTATGTTGTTCGTTGTCCAACACTGTCGTCTTACCTTGTTGTTCATTTGGTGTAGAATGGTTATATCACGCCACCACCAGTCATTAACATAGATATCAAAATGCCCATCTTGCATCTCGGCTGAAGGGGAATACCAAATTAAAGTATCGTCATCAGTACCAGGAAACTCAAGCAGGTAAGCCTCATCAGTGAATAAATTATTTTCCACCAATCTTTTATAGGCACCTTTTGGAGCAACAACAAACTCGAAAATACCATAGTTATTACAGAAGTATTTTCTAAGTTCAGGTGTTTCTAAACTCTTGTCATGCGAGGCTCTTATATTAATTATATTAATATTGGTATCTACATAGAAAACAGGGCCGTGAAACCCCAACATTTCACCTTTGTCCGCTTTGTTATTATTGTTTTCATCTTTGAATGCGTAAACCCTATAGTTGTCTTCTTTTATTCCGCCAAAATCAAACTCCCCTTTACTGTTAGAAAAAGTGATATAGTCAGGCTCTGCTCTAAATATTGAAGAATCTTCTAATTGTTTATTTAGTATAACGGTATATCCAGTAGCGTCTTTTCCTGTGTAAGCATCAATAATTTTACCGTTTAATTTCCCCTTATTTATAATACTTCCCGTTGAAAAATAGTAATCGACCAAATCAACAGCATTCCCTTCGTTGATATCAGAAATAGCTTCTTTAAATTGTATGTGATAGGTAGTGTTTTGTTTTAAAGCCTCGTTAAATTTAATGGTCAATGTCTTTCCGTCAACATCGTAATCAGGAGCAACAATTGGTTTTGGAAATAGGTAAATATTGTTTTCACCCTTTATAAGTTGAATGTTTTCGTTAAATTTAATCAGTACAGTATTTCCTGTAAAATTTATAGAAAAATTCTCTGGTGTGGCTTTAATAAGTTTTGGAGGTGTTTTATCTTTTGGCCCCCCAGAAGGCGATCCAATATTGGCACACGAAGCGAGCAAAAACAACAAGAAAATATTTGTATATAAGGTATTCATTTCTTTTTTATAACATAGAGCATGCTAGAGTAATTAAGGTTGCCTGAAGCTTTAATATTTGATATAAGCCCTCTATACAAGCCCCTCAATAGTTTCATTCCTTTTCCACTGTGCATTTCACTACGCATGCTCACATAGAAAGCATCATAAAACATTCCTCTCTTTTCTATTACTTTAAATCCCAAACGATCCATTAACAAATCCATATCACTAGGCGAAAAATGATAGATGTGCCTCGGTACATCATAAGCATCCCATTTTTCTTTATAGTATGTGGCATCATAACTTTTTCTGTTAGGCACAGCAATAAATAGGGTACCATCTGTTTTTAATATTCTATGGAATTCTAAGATTGTCTCATCCAAATCATACACGTGCTCAAGTACATGCCACAGGGTAATTACATCGTATTTGTTATTTTCTTGTTTTGTTATTTCAGCATTGGGGTAAACATCAATATTGTATCTTTCTTTTACAACATTTCTGGCATTTTCCGATACATCCATACCTGTTGATTTCCAACCTTTCTCTTTGCAAAAATTAAGAAAATTTCCAAGACCGCAGCCATAGTCGAGCAACTCACCATTGCCATGCTGGTGTTTTGATATTATTTTAAGTTTCCAATAGAGATTGCGATTTCTAACCCAACGGTACAAGAACAAAACAAGGCTTTTGTCATTGTCTTTATGCGAAACATATTTATCGCTTTCGTAGTATTTACCGCAATTTTCAAACTCAGGTCTGGGATTGGTAAAAACAAAACCGCAAGCAACACATTGGTCTAAATTAAATACCTCATTGGTCGCCACATAGTCAGTGCAAGAAATAAAATGTGTTAATTTATTTTCTTTACAAACAGGGCATAGAATTATTTTTTCCATATTGTTTATTTTCCCAAATGAACCATTAACAAAGAAACATCTGTGGGGTTTACGCCACTAATTCTGCTAGCTTGCCCCAGTGTTCTAGGTTTTTGTTTAATTAGTTTTTCTCTTGCTTCGCTCGAAAGGTTTTGAACAAGCGAATAGTCAAAACCGTCATATATATCCAACCCGTCAAATTTCAACAGTTTTGAAGCCAACTCTTTTTCCTTTTCTATGTAGCTGTCATACTTTATCAAAATCTCCGCTTCAATTTTTGTTTCTTCATCAAACGAAGATAGAAACTCGGCTATTTTATCATGGGCCGTTTCTAGGCCAGCAAGCGATACTTGGGGCCTTGTTACAATAGAAACCAACTTCACCTGTTGGTTTATATCAGAAGAACCAATAGCGTTTAAATAGCCATTAACAGAATCAGGAGAGACGCTGGTTTTTTTAATAAAATTAATTATTTTATATATATCAGCTTCTTTTTCCTGTTTTCTTAATAATCTAGCATCTGAGGCTAAACCGATTTTGTGGCCTATATCGGTTAATCTAAGATCGGCATTGTCTTGCCTTAACAGAATTCTAAACTCTGCTCTGGAAGTAAACATACGATAGGGCTCATCAGTTCCTTTATTAATTAAGTCATCTATTAAAACGCCAATGTATGCTTCAGATCGATTCAACACCAACGGTTCATTTTCATTGTTTTTTAAATGGGCATTTATACCCGCCATTAAACCCTGACAAGCGGCTTCTTCATATCCCGTAGTTCCGTTTATCTGCCCAGCAAAATATAGATTGTTTATGATATGTGTTTCTAGGGTTGGCTTTAGCTGTGTTGGTGGGAAATAATCATATTCGATAGCATATCCCGGCCTGAACATTTTAACATTCTCAAAACCGGCTATTGCTTTCAATGCCTTGTGCTGAATATGGTCGGGCAAAGAGGTGGAAAAGCCGTTTACATATATTTCAACAGTGTCCCATCCTTCAGGTTCAACAAAAATCTGATGTCGTTCTCTTTCAGAAAACCTATTTATTTTATCTTCAATAGAGGGACAATACCTTGGACCCAAGCCTTGAATTCTACCCGAATACATGGGTGATTTATCAAACCCCTCTTTCAGATATTGGTGTACGGTTTCGTTCGTGTAAGTAATCCAACAACATCTTTGTTCTTTTATCGGGGGTGTTTTGGTATAGGAAAACTTACCCGGGTTTTCATCGCCCAGTTGTGCTTCCATTTTGGAATAATCCAAGGTTCTACCATCAACCCTTGGCGGCGTTCCTGTTTTCATTCTACCCGAAGCAAACCCTAAATTTATAAGTTGTTCTGTTATTCCGGTAGATGTTTTTTCGCCCATTCGCCCACCACCAAACTGATTTTCTCCAATATGAATAATTCCATTTAAAAAGGTGCCGTTAGTTAAAACAACAGCTTTTGAATATATCGTTTGCCCCATAGCGGTTTTTACACCAACCGCTTTATTGTCTTTTACTACTATTTCTTTCACGGCATCCTGCCAAAAGTCGACCTTGTTGTTTTGTTCCAGCAGGTTTCTCCAGGTTAATGTAAATAAAGCCCTGTCGTTTTGAGACCGTGGACTCCACATAGCGGGGCCTTTCGACCTGTTTAACATCCTGAACTGAATGGTAGAAAGATCGGAAACAATACCAGAAAGCCCTCCCAGTGCATCAATCTCTCTAACTATTTGCCCTTTTGCTACACCACCCATAGCAGGGTTGCAACTCATTTGGGCAATTTTTGCCATGTCCATAGTTATCAGCAAAACAGAAGAACCCATTTTGGCAGCAGCATTTGCAGCCTCACAACCAGCGTGGCCAGCACCAACAACAATTATATCATACTCTGTAAACATGCCTACTTTATTTTATAATTTTGTTTCACGTGAAACCCAATAGATGAAATGTGTTCAGATTCTTTTGCTCTCATTTTTTTAGCCCCAATCTTACTTTTGTCGTTATACCCCAATAGATGAAGAACACCGTGCGACATAACCCTATATAGTTCCTCGGTAAACCCCAACCCAAGGTTTTCGGCATTTTCCAATACCCTTTCAATACTTATGTATATATCAGATTCAAGATATTTGTCGCCAGAATCACTACGGTCAAAAGTAATAATATCCGTGTAATAATCATGCGACAAAAACTGCTTGTTGATATTTAACAAATAAACATCGCTACAAAAAATAAAATCAATTTGTTTCACGTGAAACGATTCTGATTCTGCAATTGATATAATCCAGTTTTTAACAAGTCGCTTTTGCTTAATTTGAAAACCAACACCCTCTGAAAAGAATAGAATTTTAGCCAATAGTTTTTATAAAGTTTATTATCTTATTAAATCAAAAACCCCGCTATAGTTTTTATGAAGTTTATCAAGTCCTTTTATATAACCCCAAAACATGTACGTTGATTCAGGATAGTAATTACCATTTGAATCTTTTCCATCCCACCCTTTTCTAATATCATCCCCTTCTAGAGTTTTAACCAATTGACCCCAGCGATTATATATTCTAAGGTATGATTTTTCATAATCAATATAAGAACCCACAGGTTTCCACTTTCTATTGATCCCAAAAGGACAAAAAGCATTTGGGAAATAAATCTGATGTTCACGCAGCTCACAAAAAATATTTGAGCGAGAACGTTCTATTTTTCCTGTATAAGGGTTTGTTTTCCCTTCAAAAGCTTCTATATAATAACAGACACCACGGCAACTCATATCATAAGGAAGTTCCCAATCGTGATAAAAACTATCCGTGGGTTTATTTGCTCCTAAAAGTCCAAATGTGCTTGAAGCACCACAATCCCCACCTCTGTAAACGTAATATAATGATACACCGTTATTAGGCCATCCTTGATAGTGAAACCATTTTAGTTTTAAAAACGTATCGTGCAATCCAACAATACCGTCTGTGTTTAAAAGAATATTATTGGCAATATTTGAACTGCTATCAGATAAATTTCCGCAGTTATCAAATACTTGAATCCTATAATAGTATCTTTTATTTGCCACATCAACCTTGGTGTCAATATAAGAGTATATAAATTGGTTGTTGAAAGGAATTTTGGCTGCTTGTAGCCAAGAGAAAGAATCATTTTCGCTTCGTAAGAGTTTAAAATAACTTATTTCTGCTGTTGTGTCTGTTACCCACTCTATTTCTGTTTTTTGATCTGCGGTAACAGTTACATAGTTTATATAGTTTATTTTAGGTTTTTTAATGTTTTTTAAATTGTAACCAATAATATTAGATGTAGAAAAAACCTTGCTATCGTCCCTAGTTGCTCTCACAAAAGCAGCGACACTATCGCCAGATACAAGCCCAACAACCTGTGCTGAATCTGTAATACCATCAACTGATTTTTCCAAAATAAAAGGACTACCATTACGAGAAACATATACATCATATTGAAGCACTTGCCAGGCCTGGTAAAGAGTCCAACGAACACTTATAAAACCCTTACAGTCATTTAATTGACTATTTAAAAGAATGGTGCTGTGAAACGAGGGAACAGCAGCTGTTAGTCCGCAACTATCAAAAGCAGCGATGCCAAAGGAGTACGAAGAATCTTTAACATTATATCCTTTTATGATAAAAAAAGTATCAGCGGTTTGACCTATTATAATATTTGAGGTACCAATATTTTGAACAATCAAATAACCAGCAATATCCGGAGAGCTATTTTTTTGCCAACCCAGCAAGATATCTCCATTGATATAGTTCACACTTACAGAATCTAAAGGGGACGTTTGAGGCCTTGTAACATCAACTACTATAGTATCGGAAGCCGACGAAGAATCACCATTGCAGAGGTTATGATATATAAGAAAGTACTGCCAATCTTTCGACACCTTGTTTGCTCCTTTGTGTATGTATGTGTTTTGTGCTAAAAACATTACGCTGTCAATTATATCAAAAGGTTTCAGTGTATCTTGTCTTCCCCAAATATGCATACTTACAAACCCGTTACAGCCATCAGTTGGGGTAATCCAATATAATATAATGTCTGAATCATTATCTGAAATACATGCCCGCCTTAGGTTTGGTGATTGACAAAAGGAATTATAATGCATCGCAAAACAAAGCACCATAAACAACAACATTTTTTTTATATTGGGTATCATATTTATAGTTTTATTTGGTCCCAACCACAACAGTGGTGAAATTATCTGTGTTTAAATATTTATTTGCCAAGAGTTGAATAGTTTCTACAGAGATATTTTTTATTGTATCTAAATAAGTTGAATAATATTCCCAACCGAGTTTTTCATTCAATAACATTTGAAGTCTGTCTGCTTGGGCAAAAGACCCATCGAACAACCTTGCCAAATTACCGCTCATATAGTTTTTTACAGTTTGAAGTTCTTCAGTGGACACTGGCTCATTCTTTAGTTTGTCTATTTCGAAATTAATGCATGAAAGCGTATCCTCCCATTTATCATTTAAAACCTCGGTGCGTATTGAAAAAACACCTATATCTGCAATGTTCTGTAAGCTGCAGCCAATACCGTATGTATAGCCCTTTTCTTCGCGTACGTTTTTCATCAACCTCGATCCAAAGTAACCGCCCAGTATTGTGCTTACTGCCTGCATGCCTATAAAATCTGTATGCTTGCGATTAATCATTTGTGTACCCATGTGTATTGCAGCCTGAACGGATTCGTCTTTTTGAATAAAAATCAGCTCTTTTTGGGGTATATGGTTAGACAATAAATTCTTATGAGCAGTTGCTTTTGTGCTGATAGAAAAATTTATTTCTTTTATAGTATCTATTATTTTGGTGCTACAGCAACCAGACAGAACGATTTGCTGTAGTCCAGACTTGATTAAGTTTTGATAAAAATCTTTCAAATCAGACTGTTTCAAATTATCATAATCAATAATTTCGGTAAGATTGCCCAGAGGATGAGATGGTCCCCAGAAAGTTTTTGAAAAAGCACGTTTAGCTATAGTTCCACTTTTTTGCAAATCAACCAAAAGGCGTTGTTTCTGCCTATTAACATATAGGTTTATTTCTTTGTCTTCAAAAGTAGCATTGGTAAGAATGTCTTTTATTAAAAGTATAATATCCTTAAAGTTCGGCTCTATTCCGAAAACGGTAAGCTTTGAATAATTATAGGTGACATCTTTGTCAATAAATGACCCATAAAAGTCTAAACTATCGTGAATCTGTTCCGACGGTTTTCCAATTGTGCCTTCGGTCATTAGGCTGAAAGCAGAATTAGCAACAGCGGGGTGTTGACCAAGTTTAATGCCTGCAGCAAAATACAAATCAATGCGAAACCCTATTGTATTAGGCTCTGACAGTAAGTGTAAAATTACCCCATTGTCCAGTTCTATTTTTTCATGACCGGGCACAGGAAGCGTATCCACTAAATTAATAGCAGGAGACGCTTGCCTAAAGTCAACAACGGTTTTACTTTGGTTCATAATATAAGGTGGAGCAATTAGTGGTGTTTAAAACCTGTTGTGCCACTTGTTTTATATGTTCTTTTTGTACGTTTTTATATAAATCTATTTCAGTATTTACCCAATCAATGTGACCAAGATTTTCGGCAAAAGCTAAGTTCATAGCCTTGTTCATCAGGTTTAATTGGCCAAAAACGAATATACTTTCAGCTTTATTTTTTACTTTTTGCAACTCATTAGCAGTAACGCCTTCTTGTTGTATTTTCGATAGTTCTGTATTAATAGCCTTGTCTGCACTATCAAAGGAAACACCATCATTTAAATGACCTTCTACCACAAATAAACCCGCATCAATATCGCCGCTTATATAAGCGTTGATGTCGCTAAACAAATTTTGTTCCTTAACAAGTTTGTTTAGCAGCCTTCCCGATTTTCCACCCGAAAGAATGTCCGACATAAAATCAGTAGCGTGGAAATCTTTGTGCAAGCGATCGCACATGTGGTAAGTTTTATATATGGCTTTCTGAGGGACATCTGCTTTTACTGTTTCACGTCTTTCTTCTGTTTGTGTAGGCTCCACAGGAAGTTTTGTTTTTACAATATTGCGGTTTTCTATTCCACCAAACCATTTTTCCGCCAATTTTATTGTTTCATCAAATTTAATATTGCCCGCAATCGAAAGTATGGCATTATCGGGACCGTAGTGTTTGTAGAAAAATTGTTTCACATCTTCCAAAGAGGCATTTTCAATGTGCGATAATTCTTTGCCTATGGTTGCCCATTGGTAGGGATGGACTTTGTAAGCTAATGGCCTAAGCTTTAGCCAAACATCGCCATACGGTTGGTTAAGATACCGTTGTTTAAACTCTTCGCAAACTACTTTGCGTTGAACCTCTAAACTCTGTTCGCTGAAATCAAGCTGCAACATGCGGTCACTTTCAACCCATAAGGCTGTTTCTATATTGGCTGCGGGTAGCGTTTCGTAATAATTGGTAATATCGTTGTTTGTAAAAGCATTATTATCACCCCCGGCTAGTTGTAGGGGCGTATCGAAATTGGGTACATTAATGCTGCCGCCGAACATTAAATGTTCAAACAAGTGTGCAAACCCTGTCTTTTCGGGGTCCTCGTTTTTTGCCCCAACTTTATATAATACATTTACTACCACCATGGGCGTATTTGCATCGTAGTGGTGGATAACCGTAAGCCCGTTTGACAGGCGATATTTTTCGTAATTAATCAAAGTTGTGAATTGGAAAACGCAAGCATGTTTCTATTGGGTATAGATAACAAAAAGCTGATTTTTCAACCCACAAAATTAATGGAAAAAACAGATATTTTGGGCTAAGTTATTTACGGTACTTTAACCGCGTGTACACTTTTTCTAACAAACGGTCTATTACCAACTGGGCCAATGCTTTAGGCCACTCATTTTCGGGTAAGTTTTGAAGTGTGCTGTTAAATAAGTCTTCTTTTACATCCACCAGATACATAAAACTCATTAGCTTTGGTATGCCAGATCCTAGTAAATCGTGGATATGTGCAGCTATTTTGCTTTTTACAGCTTCAAGAGAACCCGTTTGGGTATAGGTTTCAAGATATTGGCCCAGCAATACTTCCAGCTCTATAATGACCAACTGTTCGTTTGGTTCCATAATTATGAACGGTGTGCCTCAACAATTTTTTTCTCGATGGCCGAAGTAGAATAACCGGGCATAAAATCGAGCGATACCACGCTGCCACCTTTTGCGATTACTATATCATAACCCACAATGTTTTCGGGTATATAATCGCCGCCCTTTACCAGCACATCGGGTTGAATAATTTTTATGATATTGTACGGTGTATCTTCATCGAAAAGCATTACCGCATCTACAAAAAGGAAAGAGGCCATTATTTGCAAGCGGCTTTGCTCATCTTGCAATGGGCGGTGCGGGCCCTTTAATTTGCTTACCGATCTATCTGTATTAATTGCAACAAATAACTTGCTGCCCAATGCCTTTGCTTTTGATAAATAATCTATATGCCCCAGGTGTATGATATCGAAGCACCCATTGGTGAACACCACCTTCTCGCCCTTCCATTCTTGCAAAAGGTTTGGCAGTGTTTGTTCGGTTATTATCTTATGCTGCACTTGCTATTTGGGATTCAAGGTTTTTGCTTTTAAATATGAGCCAAAAATAAGATATGCTGCCCACTATTACAAACATAATAAGCTGGGCAAAAAATACAATATTTGCCCAAGCTTCTCCATCGGCATGGGGTACGCCAAACAACAATAAAGTATAGGCCGAAATAAGTTGAAAAGCACCAACACCACCAGGTGTAGGCACTATCATGGCCAAGCTGCCCGCAACCAACACCGTTATAGCGTTTGAGAACGAAAGATCGTGGGTGGCGGGCAGGCTTTTAAAAGCCGTGTACATCATCATTAAGTAACAGAACCATATAGCGGCAGTATATAACAGAAACAAGAATTTGTTTTTTACTACTGTAATACTTTTAAGTCCTTGCCAAAAGCCCAAGAACAAGTTCTTTACCTTGTGGTATAAGGCCATTTGCACAATACGTTTACGTAACAAAAAGACAACCACCACAAAACTTGCCATGCAACCCAGTAAAATGGGCATGAGCAATGAGCCTCCACTTGTGCCTTCCGTTTGTTTTTTGAGGTCGTGGTATAGTTTGTTTATTAATTCGTATTGGAAAACAAATGCAAGGCCCAATAATAATAACATCACCAATACATCAAACACCCGCTCGGCAACAACGCTTCCCACAGATTTTTCCAGATCAATACCGTCCGATTTTTTGAGCATGGCACAGCGGCTTACTTCGCCGGCACGCGGTATTGCATAGTTTACTAGGTAACCCACCATTACGGCACAAAAAGTATTAACGGTTGAGGGGGCTTTGCCTGTGGTGGCAAGCAATTGGTTCCAACGCAGGGCTCGCAGTATATGGCTTAGTAGGCCGATGCTCATTGCGGCTACCACCCATTTATAATCGGCACCGGTAATGGTGGCCCACAGCTTTTCAGTGTCTTGTCCACGCAGGGCAAGCCAAAGCAGGGCAATACCCAACAAGATAAAGGCTGTTGTTTTTAAAGACTTTTTGGTTGAGGGTGTCAACGGACTAGTTTGTTATTGTCATCGGGGAATATTACCCAGGGCTTAAATATTTTTGCGGCCTCAAAATCCATGGAGCAATAGGATAGTATAATTACGGTATCGCCCACTTGGGCCAGGCGGGCTGCGGGACCATTTAGGCAAACCATGCCACTATCGCGGGGGCCTTGTATTACATAGGTCTCTAGCCGGGCACCCGTTTGCAGGTTAAGCACCTGTACTTTTTCGTTCTCAATTAAATTAGATGCTTCCATCAGCGAAAGGTCCAGGGTGATGCTGCCCACGTAGTGCAGCTCGGTTTGCGTGAGGCGGGCACGGTGTATCTTTGATTTGAGTACTTGTATATGCATAATGCGGCTGCAAAGCTAAGGCAAATTTGGGGATTGGCTAGTATGGACTGCTATTGGCATATAAAAAAAGTCACTGTATATAACGGATGGAGTGTTGCAGCGGCCGTGCTATGAAAAGGAAGTGTGCTAGGCTATCTGGATTGTAAATCCTTTAAGTTACGGTTTATGCAAAACGGCGACAGCGTGGGTAGCTGGGTCTGGTTGGTCTCGTTATTTGAAACGAGACTAACCAGAGGCACAATCCCCATATACTTCACTTAGAACTACCAAAGGTTCCGTGCAACATGGGTTTCATTGTTCGTCCTGCGGACGCAACGAAAACCTAGCTGTTACCTGCTGCCGTTTTTTCTGTCCGAAGCGGTGTCAGTCCAAGTTTGCTACTCCGAAAAATTTGTAAATGTCTTTCCATCATATCTAAATAACTTC
>JAYVCI010000054.1:0-6419 GCA_043750035.1 Chitinophagaceae bacterium | reverse complement strand
GTGATTCTGTTGTCTTCAGTTTTGTGTTGCCTTATGGGTCAAAAAATCCTGGCGGCGGTTATCCTAATTCTGGCTATCCGGTGCCACCGCCATTGAGTGCTACTACTTGTACATGGGCATCAGGTTATTCTACCACGCAGCCTTTGGGGTCGAGCGGCTCCATTTCAATGGATAGTTTTACGGGCGAGATAACAGCAACAGCACCTTCATCCAACAATTTTGTTATCGCAATTGAGATTAAAGAATACCGCACACTGTCTGATGGCTCAGTGATATTGATGAGCGAGGTGAGACGGGATTTACAGGTTGTTGCAAAAGCCTGTGCCAATTATTATCCGCCCAAACTTGTGAGTTATGGAGGAGGCACATCCAAAACTGTAAAAGTTGGAGACTCAATATGTTTTAATATTACAGGTACCGATTCATTGGGCGACTCTGTTTTTATCTCAGCGTCGGGTGTTATGTTTGATAGTATTTCGGGAGGAACTGCCCCGTTTGCCACCTTTGCCAAAAAAGGCGGAGATAGTATAGTTACCCAGCAATTTTGTTGGAAACCCGGTTGCAACCATGCACGTTCGCAACCCTATATTATGACCGTTGATTTAATTAATACCAATTGCGGAAGCGACCAAAAAACTTTTACCGTAACGGTTAATGCAATGCCCACCGGAAACACGCCGCAACTGCGATGTGCCGATGTGGTGAGCAGCACCCAGGTGAAACTAACCTGGATAAACCCATCTACCCAAAGTTCCCTAACAACCAAGTATTATATATTTAGGAAACCCGCCGGGGGCAGCTATACCTTGATAGACTCTACCAGCCTTACTGCTACAAGCTATACCGATAATAGCGTAACGGGTGCTACTACTACACAGTATGTATATGAAATAGTGCCCGTGAACACTTGTTATAATTACCCTAGTGGAAATTCAATATCTACTATATTAATTACGGGTACTTTAAGTGGCCAAAGTGTGGTAAACCTTTTATGGAATAACCCTTCTACAGCTTATCAACCCTACAAATTCTTTTTATATAAAGACAATGGCACCGGATGGACTTACGCCGATAGTACTGTAAACGATTCTATTTCGCAATATGCCAGAGGTTGCACTTCATCGCACCGATACAAAGTGGTAGGTTATGACAGTGTTGGCAGTTGTACTTCCTCATCTACGTTCACTTCCTATTATACCTTAAAAGATAAATTACCACCCATAGTGCAGGGCTATGTGAAGGCTACCATCACCCCATCTGTTCAAGTACAGCTAGAGTGGAAACCCAATGATTCAGGCGATGTAGCATGGTACTATATTTACCGTAAAACAACAGGGGCTTTTATATTTTTAGACTCAGTAAAAAACAATAAAAGCAACTATTTTAAATATATTGACAATAGTGCCAATATAAATAGCGGCAACCTGCCTTACTATTATAAGATACAAGCTGTTGACAGTTGTGGCAATATAGGATCGATGTACGAACACCATGCCCCTGTTAACCTGCAGGGCCAGGCTGAAAATTTCAGGGTGAAATTGTGGTGGTACAATTATCAAGGGTTCAAAGGATTTAGTAAAGTGGTGTTGGTAAGGGCTGACACCGCAAGCAATTATGTTTGGGCCCCATTTAAAACACTTACCATAAACGATTCTATAGTATATGATTCAGCAACATCTTGCTATTCGCCTTATTGGTATAAGGTACAGTTCTATGATATCAATGACACCAATTTATATACTGAGAGCGATACTATTATATTAACCGCATACGATACAATTAGGCCAATAGCACCCAATGTGGAAATGGCTACAGTTATCAGCGGCACGCAGATAAATCTACTTTTCAACCCCAGTACATCTAAAGATGTTGACAGGTATTTTATTTACAAATCTACCAATGGGGGCACCTTTGTTTTGGACACCGTATTAACTTATCCGCCGGGCAATCCTATTGTATATACTGATACAAAAGTAAACGCACTTGATAACAGATATTGTTATTATGTAATGTCGCACGACAGTTGCCAAAACTTGATTAGTAAAGACTCTACTATTCATTGTGCCATGCAGCTTCATGGCCAGCCTGGAAATAACCGTGTATATCTTCAATTTTATCCTTACAAAGGTTATACAGTGAGCGACTATAATATACAGAGATGGAGCAATGGTACCTGGGTGAATATATATAATACCGCTACTGCTGGCGATACCTCTTATATTGACAGTGTAGGTGTGCGTTGCAAATTAAACTATTATAGAATACAATCACTATATCTGGGCAGTTACCCTACATCCTATTCAGACTCTATCGCCATTCAGCCCTTCGATACACAGCCACCGCCAAAACCAGTATTTGATTACGTTACTACCACAAACCATAGCCGTATTGATTTGAACTGGAGCCAAACCGACCCAGATGTAAACCGTATTGTTTTATACAGGGCATTGAATGGCGGTACACCTGTTCCTTATGATACTTTGGCAGGAAATATTATACATTTTTCCGATTCAAGTGTGGACGCTGCCAAATATTATTATACCTATACACTTGAAGCATTTGATAGCTGCTCGAACAATAGCAGTGGCAAGGCATTACTGCATAATTCAATCAACCTCGAAGCCCAATTGGATATTTGCAAGCGATTGTATAATATGAAATGGAACACCTACAAAAATTGGGCTGGGGGTGTGTCGCAATATCAATTATATCGCAGTAGCAATGGGGGTGCTTATTCGGTTTATAAAACATTTAGTGCCACAGATTCTACTTATACGGATGCTGCTATTTCTGTTAATACCTTTTATAGATATGTAATTGTAGCTTCCGAGAATGGTGGAGGGGCAAATACCAGCAGAAGTGATACGGTTAATTTCGATTTCAAAAATGTACGCGGCCCTGTAATACATTCGGTAAGTAAAGTAGAGACCTCAACCACCAATGGTGCCGTGTTAATTGCATGGAAAGCACTGGAGCTGGATTCATTCGTTAAATATTCAAGATTATACTATTCAAGCACAGGTGCTGCAGGAAGTTATTCATTGATTAAAGATAATATACCATTCACGGTTGACACATTCACCCATACAGGCTTGAACACCCGTACAAAGAATCATTGGTATTATATGGTAAGTGTTGACTCATGCAATATTCTTACAGATTCAAATGGTATTCATAAAACGATGGACTTGAGTGTAACACTTAAGAAATTGAGGAACAAATTAAACTGGACTCCTTATAAAGGATGGAAGGTTGGCAGCTATATTATTATGCGTAAGGATACCGGTGGATTTTATCCTGTGGGCACGGTTGCAGGAACAGATACTTTCCATACTGATTTCCCTTCGCCCTGTAATGGATATGTTACCTATGCAGTGGTTGCCAAAGATACAAACGGTATATATTATAGCGTGAGCGATACTGTTACCTTGCCACCTATTGATACAGCATTTGTAGCGTTAGGGGTACTGAAAAATGTAACAGTTTTAAATTCTAAAACAATTCAGATTGATATTGTGGAACAAGACTCCGTTTCTATATTTGGATATGCTATAAAAAGAAAAGAACGCGACTCGAGCAATTGGATTCAACGTGGGTTTATATACAGCGTTGCCCCCGGAACCGCATTTAGTTTTTATGATACCGCCGATGCTCAAAATAAATATTATAGTTATCAAGTTGCTGTAATAGATTCATGTTTGAATGCGTCCTATTCTATTAATTTCGAGCAGATACAACTTACCGGTAAATCAGGCCATTTGCAAAATACACTTACCTGGAACAAATTCAAAGGTTATAATTTGCAGCGTTACGACATCACAGAAATATTGCCCAATGGCGGTTTCTTCAGGCTGGATACCTTATCGCCCACAGATACTACTTGGATGCATGACAGTTTGTTGTGTAATATTCCTCATACTTATTTTATTATAGGGATAGAAAATGGCACTGGCCGAGAAACCTATTCAGATACAATCATTCTTACCCCTTTCGACTCCGTGCCACCTGCACAGGTAAATATAATCAGTTCAACGGTAGTTAATAATAATTCACTTTCAGTAAACTGGCAAGCATCATCGCCTGATGTAGGCCAATATGTGATATCTTATAAATCGCCCAAGGGTAATTGGACCAAAGTTGATACACTATCAGCAAGTACCTTAACTTATAATATCACTCCTTTGCCCGTTAGCGATTCAGCATATAGTGTGTCTATTATAGCTTATGATAGTTGTGCCATGAATGCCTCATTGGCAGCAGCAGCACACACCAGTGTAAACTTGAGTGGCAATGCGGTGAACTTGGGTGTAAAACTTAACTGGAATTTATACGCTGGTTTCCCTATTCAGGACCAAGAAGTAGAGCGGTTCATTAATGGATCATGGACCACTGTTTTAAATAAGGACGACAAAACAAATACCGCCACCGTAAATAATTTGGCTTGTAATACCAACCAATATTTCAGAATTAAAACAAATGGATTGGGAGGTGAAAGTT
The DNA here is from genome assembly GCA_043750035.1 of Chitinophagaceae bacterium. Lineage (GTDB taxonomy): Bacteria > Bacteroidota > Bacteroidia > UKL13-3 > UKL13-3 > CANJUD01. The sequence goes on along the minus strand of JAYVCI010000054.1, from coordinate 1,922 downwards.
CATACTCTGATAGCATATTGCTGGTGCCCTATGATACTATCAAACCTGAACCTGCGGTAGTAAAACTCGCCACTGTTGTTAATAGCAATTTGGTAAGGTTGGAATGGTTCGCAAGCCCAAGCCCCGATGTTAAGTATTATAATATATATAGGAGTAATGGTTCTGGAACATTTACCAATATTGCACAAGTTACCTATGCATTATATTATAATGATTCTACCGCCACTGCAAACCAGCAATCATATTGTTACTATGTAGTAGCTGTTGATAGCTGTAATACCAATAATATATCAATTGCAAGCGATACTGAATGTACCGTTAAACTTCAGTTCCATTACCAAGCTTGTTTCCCTGAAATTAATATCTCGTGGAGTCCTTATACCTATTTTGGGGATAAACTTTTAAGGTATGAAGTATACAGAAAAGACAGCCTGGGTATAAAATCATTATATATTTCCGATACCAATACCTTTACCTATAAGGATTCGGGGATTAATTTGGGCAGCACCTACAGTTATGTTGTCGTTTCGCGTAGTGCTGATGGAACTACCTACACATTGAGTGATACATTGGATGTAGTGCCTTTTAATTATCCATTCCCCAAAGCTCCAAATATCTATAATGCTACCACCATTACCAGCAGTACCACCTTGGGAGAAATTGCATTTACCTGGGCAAAAACTACAGATACCTTGGTTACAAAATATCAAATATATCATTGGAATGGTAGTCCGTATAGCAGCTATTATTTGTACCACGAAACTACAGATATGAATGATACCAGCTATGTATTGGACAGCTTAGATACACAAGCTGGCAAAAACTATTTCAAAATGGTATTCCGCGATTTGTGCGACCGCGAAGGTGCTTATTCCGATGTACATAAAACGATGGATTTAGCTGTTACCCCGGGTAATTTGCAGATAGCCTTAGATTGGAGTAAATACGAAGGGTGGCCAGTAGCCAGTTATAAAATTTGGAGATGGGACGATTTGAATGCAGCAGCAGTTATTGCCGTTGCAGATTCGGCAACCACTACTTATATTGATACCATGGTAAGCTGTACCTACACATACAGATATTATATAGAGGCTGAAGAATTGTTCGGAGATTTTGCTATAAGTAATTCCAATATCAATACCGCCGTTACTTTTGATACCATACCTCCCCCAAGAATTAAAATAGATTATGCCACAGTAAATTCTACTGATCCCGCTAATGCCGAGGTAGAAGTATTCTTCAATGCATCAACCGACCGTATTCGTACTGGGTATAACATATATTTGAACGATAGTGGAAGTTTTTTTAAGTTGAAAAATGTTTATCCAGAGTTGAATAATGGCAAACTTTCGTATGCAGTGCAGGGACTCAACACGCAGTATCTTGCAAACGGATTTTATATTACAGTTACCGATAGTTGCGACAACGAATCAGCACCCAGCGATACCCATACAGTGGTTCAGTTGCAAGCCAATGCCGTTAGCGGTGTCGTGAATTTGAGTTGGTCAAGTTATATAGGTTTTAACGTAAATCAATATATATTAGAAAGATTAGACCCCGGCCAAACTGCTTGGACAACTATAGCACAATTTACCCCTACCGTACTTAGTTATGCCGACTCGTTTACCATTTGTAATTTAACTTATTATTATCGTATTACAGCAGCAGATACTAATAACACCCTGTCATTGTCAGACACTGCCGGTGTATTAACTTTTGAAATTGACCCACCCAATGCCACCACATTAATTAATGTTACCGTATCGGCCACCAGTGTTACCAATGGCGAAATAAACGTAAACTGGAATCCATCAAGCAGTAGAGATGCCAGTGGTTATGTATTATACTATCGCACTGCAAACGATTTTAATTGGATATTATTGTCGGCATTTACGCCCAGCCTTTCGCATAAAATTTCAGGC
>JAYVCI010000053.1:0-5479 GCA_043750035.1 Chitinophagaceae bacterium | reverse complement strand
AAATAGGCCGTAATCTTGTTCTAGAAACAAAAACAAATCTTGACAATAACAATTTAATTTAACCTCAAATGTGTCAAGTAATTTTAGGAGGGGTCAAGTCCGTCACATTTTGCCCCTAATGTACCATCTTAAAGCCCACATCTTCCATCTTAAAGGCCATATCTTGTATCTTAACAACCATGTTTACCATCTTAAAGGCCATATCTTCTATTGTAAAAGCCATATCACATATCTGAACGGCCATATCAAAAAAAAGAACAAACCTTTCCACCACCCGTGCAGCCTTTTTCACCAAAAACCGCTCTGCCAGATATTGCCCAAAACACATAACAGTTTTAGGCATAAACTAAGCAACCAGCCCATAACACAGTGCTTGTGCAAGTTAAAAAAAGTATCTCAATATTAGGGCATGAAAAAAAATCCACCCCATTATGGGGTGGATTTTTTTTCATGCTGTATCAGTCAGCTCAAGTATAGTCCGGGTGTTTCCACCCTATTCCCACCATACCATCTTACTCAGTTTTGCTAAGTTTAATTACCGAATTACTATTTAACCCTGTAATACGAACCATGTACAATCCAGCAGCAAGTTTACCAGCCTCAATAGTGAGTTGTTGTTTGCCACTTTCTTGTTTGCCGTTGTATAATGTTTCAACCAAGTTGCCTTGTATATCATATATAGTTGCAGTTATATAATCGCCTTTGGGCAAAGTGTACTGTAATATACTTTGCGTATTGAAAGGATTGGGCATTACCACAGCTTCAAAATCATTTTGCTCAGCTTGCGATACACCTGTTATTGACAGTGACTGTACAGAAGTTTTGGAACAGCCCAGGGCTGTTGTTACAGTAAAGGTTACTTTATAGGTACCAAAAGCAGCATAAGTATATGTGGGGCTTTCTTGGGTGTTTTGTCCGCCATCGCCAAAGTCCCATTTGTAGGTTCCTTGTGCTGTTTTGTTAGGTGTAAACTTAATGGAATTTACCAATGAACTTACCCAAGCATACGTAAACGCAGCATCGGGCATTGGGTTTATGGTTGCCATTACACTATCTGTAGCAGTACATCCCACGGCATTACTTACTGTTATACTATAGTTACCGGTTTTGGTTGGCGTAAAGTAATTGCCAATGCTCATCACCGTTCCATTGCTCACATCTTTCCAGCTATAGCTGCCATATCCCTGTGGCACAAAGAACGAATCAACACTGCCCTCGCAATAGGTTTTATCAGGGCCCGCATTTACTGAAACCGATGATCCAGTTAATATAATAGAATCACTTGCTGAACATCCCAACGAAGAGGTAACTGTTACCGCAAAAGTGCCAGCAGCAGTTACATTAATACTTTGCGAGGTAGCTCCCGTATTCCACGCATAAGCCGATTGTCCGCTGCCTGCATCCAGAGTAATAGGGCCTCCATTGCATATATATTTATCGGGGCCTAAATTTACCGTTGGCAGTGGGTTAATCGTTACCATTATGGTATCGGTAGCCTTGCATCCATATATATTAACAATATCTACTATATAATTCGCACTGCCCGCTTTGCTAATACTTACTGTTTGTGTAGTATCTCCCGTATTCCATTTGAACGATTGGTTGCTGCCAGCATCTACAGTAACAGTATTGCCAAAACACATAGTGATATCAGCTCCAAAGTTTGTCATTGCAGTAGATACAGTTATATCTATACTGTCCACACCCGTGCAGCCTCCATTGTCAACCACTGCCACATAATAAGTACCCGATGTGTTTACGGTAATTTTTTGAGTGGTTGCACCTGTGCTCCACATATAGCTTGTTAAGCCGGAGCCTGCATCAAGGTCAGTGTTAAAGCCAGAGCAAATGGTTTTGTCGGCACCCAGGCTAAAATTGGCCGGTTGTTTCTTAATAAGCTCTACAGTATCAGTTGCAGTGCAGCCATCTGTATTGGTAACGGTCGCATAATAGAAACCTGGGGTTGCCACCGTTATTTTCCGCGTGGTGTCGCCCGTGTTCCACAAATAAGAAACATATCCTGCACCAGCATCAAAAGTAGCAGGGCTGCCATTGCATATTGCAGTATCGTTGCCCAAAGAAACACTGATGGTTGAGGTTCCTATATTAATCGAGTCAGTGTTTACACAACCCGAACCTGTTTTATAAGTAACATAATAAGTTCCAGGGCTAATTACTGCAATCGAACTGGTAGTGTCGCCCGTGTTCCAATCATAACTAAAAAACCCACCGCCAGGGCTAAGCGTCAAAATAGAATTAGAGCATAGCAGCTTGTCTTTGCCCAGTGCTCCTGTATTTTCGTTGTCAGCAATTAATATCGTATAGTCCTCTGCTTCGCCACTTCCAAATTGAGTGCATGGGTCACCGCTTGTAATTGTTCCTTGGTTTGAACGCGAACGAATGCGTATGCGGGTATATCCCAGTTTGGCATTACAAGGAATGGTAATAGAAACTGAATCATTGGCATTGGCAGCAATCACATTGCCACTATTATAAAACTCATTGGCATCGAATGTGCTGTTTTGATTAAAATCAATCCAGGCTCCGAATATTTCTGAAGCATTGGAAGCTGTCATTTTTAATTCATACTTACTCCCTTTTAATACAGTAGTTGTATATGATGTGATGGGGTAGTTATTGAAACGATTAGCAGTTAAACTCGTACATCCACTATTTACATTTTTAATGGTATTAAAGTAAACGCTCTGTATAAATTGTTGTCCACATCCACCTTGAAACGCGGGAACACAATAAGTAAGTAATACCGAACGCGAACCACTGGGAGCAGTAACTGATGGTGTGTCCATAATGGCATTAATTTTTAGGCTCACACATTCAGCATCTACAAAGTTATTGCCAGTTGCAGCAGCATTGATATCATATACCAGCCAGAACCAATTGGTATCGGGGATTAGTGCCACAGAACCACTAAAAGTGAAAGTAGAGGTTAATGCTGTAATAGTTGCACCCACTTTGGTCATAGTAGCAATATTAAATGTTTTGCTACTGCCCGATGAATATAAACTTGCATTTACAATATCACCTGTTATACTGGTGCTTCCTGTTGCATTAAAAGTCATATCGGCCAAATTAACAGATGCTCCTTGGTTCATCACCACTGCAACAGTTAATATTTGATTGCCAGTTGAGCCAGCAACTACAGGTGTGGTATCTCTATGCATCGCTATAGCATCATTAAAGGTCATAAGCGAAGCAATTTTTCTATTACCCGTGGGCGAACTAACTTCAGGCTTATATATTCTGCTAGAAACTTTAAATGAATCACAAACAGCATCTACATAGTCGCCGGTTGTTGCACCCGATTGTATATCATAACTTAACCAAAAATAATTTATACCCACAGCCATATTGGTAGTGCCCGAAAAGTTCATTGCTCCACTGGGTGAAGTTATGGTACTGCCAAATTGGGTAGTGGTTTTAAAAGTATCAACGGCACCTGTGTACCACATTTTTGCATTGGTAATATCTGATGATGCATTGGTACTTCCCGTTGTTCTCAAATAAAAGTCGGTAGCCTGGGGTGTGCCGGCACAATTGGAAGCCATCATTTGTATTTTTACAATAACATTATTGGTTGAACTACTGGCAACATCTGCGGTACTGGCTGTAACAGTTGTTTTTTGAAAAACTTGTGAATCGGTAATATATACAACATAGTCCTCTGTTTCACCTGACCCAAACTGAGTGCAAGCATCACCTGATCCATTTTGTGCCCCGAAACCAACTCCACGTGAACGCACACGAATCTTCGTCCATCCTTTAGTTGCACTGCACGGAATTGTAATTGATCTGGTAATAGAGGCATTGCCATTCAACTGATTTCCATTATGCACCTGGGTCCACTCACCTGCATCAAAAGTGCCGTTCTGGTTCCAATCGCCCCAGAAAGAATAGGTTTGGTTTTGATTGCTGTTGTTAACGGTTAAGTTGTATGCATTTCCTTTGTTTACATTAGTGTAGTATGATGATTGAGGGTAATCATTATAACCATTGCCATTCATACTTGAGCATCCGCTTTTGGTATTTGATATATTACCGAATACAACAGCATCAATAAAAGTTGTACCACATGCTGGATGAACTGGAACACAATAATTGTTCAATATAAAACGTTCCCCGGCGGGGTCTGCTATGGTTGGGGTTTCTGTATTTCCATTTATGCCCGCACTATCCAATATTGCATCTACTGAGTCTCCCAAAGTAGCTCCCGCAGCTATATCATAAGTTAACCAAAAATAATTTGTTTTGGGTTGCAAATATAATTGCCCAGTGAATACCATAGAACCATTTGGGTTGTTAATAGTAGAACCAAATTTATAGATTGTTGAATCGAAATAAGAGGTAGTGCCCGTATAGTATAATCGGGCATTGCTTATATCAGTTGAAGGATTAGTAGACCCACCGGTATGTAAAGCTAACCAAGTTAAAGGTATTTGGGCACCATTTGAGCTCATGTCTATTTCAATGCCTATTATTTCATTATTGCTGCTGCCACGTCCCACTTGCCCTGTAGTATATTGTGTGGCATTAAGATCTTTAAAAGTCATTGCGTTTGCAATTACCCGTTTGCCATTGGGGGCAGTTATTGAAGGTGTGTCAAGCATCGAATCGGCTACAAAAGTTAATACTTCCGCATCTATACTGTTACCTACGGATGCACTTGAAGAAACATCAACCGCCAGCCAGAAATAATTGGTATCCCTAAGCAGATTCTGTGAACCAGATATAGAAAAAACAGAACCGGGATTTGATAATGAACCAAAAGAAGTGGTGGTGGCAAATTGATTGGTGTTGCCAGTATAATACACAGTTGCTGCAGATATATCTGTAGTGTCTGTGGTGCCATTCAGGTTGAAATTAAATTGGGTCATGGCAGCAGTATCAGTGCAGCCTGCTACAAAAACTTTCACACAAAGCAGTTCTTGATTGTTTGTCCATTTCCCTATATTGAAAGTATTGTACTGTGTAGCAAACGAGGATTTTACATGCAATGGATTGTCAATTAAAGTAATATCATAATCTTGCGTTTCTCCATAGCCATAAGTAGCACAAGGATCCATGTTTGTATTGTTGTTGTTGAACATATTTCGAACACGTAATCTCGTTTTTCCCAGTGTTGCACCACACGGCACAGTTAAGTAAAATGAACTGCGGGTGGTATTGATGGGCATATTGTTCATTTGTATCAGCTTTTCGCCAGCATCAACAAAATCCGAATCCCCGTTGTAATCAATCCACACCGCCATGCTATTGGAATTGTTAAGTGTGCCAGGGCTCATTTGCATTAAATAGGTGTTGCCAATGTACAATGAAGTAGTGGCGGTAGTATTGTAAGTGTAATACGGTGATGCCGATGCACCTGTGCTGTCGAAAAGAGAATCTAAGAGGACCGTGGTGGTGTAAACACCAAACTGCGTACCATTGGTGTAAGCGGGTTGGCAATACTGGGCTTTAGCCC
>JAYVCI010000052.1:0-16443 GCA_043750035.1 Chitinophagaceae bacterium | reverse complement strand
CATTTTAATTCTTTCGTATTTCTCTTTTAGTAAATCATGTTTCTTCATTTGCTTTTTTAAATGCAAATGTACGGTTTATTTCTTTACAAATACTAAGTCTCAAGTTCGTGGGCTTGATATATTGGGCAAACAGATTATCCCATAAGTAAACACAATAGTTATCAGTATCATAAAATCTTATAATAATATCTTGCACATTACTCCATCCATCTACTCCTAGTGCAACTGCTATTTGTGGTTTGGCATCTTCTACCTTTAAATCATCTGGGATTTTGTTAATCCATTCTTCAAGTCGATCAAAACGCTGGAAAAATGCACCAAGGATTGAATCACCTGTGTATAATTGTCTCACACTTATAATGTTGGCTGAAGTAAAGCCACTACTAGCATTACTGTAAAAAGTATCAGCATCACCCAATAGGTTCTCTCTTGCATTATCAGCATTTCTATCTTCGACCAATGCTGCAAAAAAAGTTGAAGGGGATTCAGGATATGGATATATAATAAAATCCCTATCATTTTCACTTCCTGTTACATTAATAAATGCTGTTTTTTCAACTGGTCTAACAGACATGAAACGACCAATAACTGCAGAATGGTTATAATTTGCCATAAAGATTTAAATTTTATTTTAAGCAAATGTATATTCGAATTCAATGGGGGTATTGAACATTTTACCAACATAATTATTAGCTTTTTTGGGTAAAATATTACAAAAAAATCTATTTTATATAAAAAAGATACCATTATTTTAAAAAATAACCTTATTCGTCTCTTTTGTCAAAAACTCTTATTGTTAATCTGTGGTTGTTGCTCATACCCAACCCTCTCTTATTTATTTACTATATAATTATTCTCATCACATCAATGGTCAATTTCAGCACTCCGATCATTTGCCGCATTCCATCCCTAGTTCTGTCATCCGCACGGCTCACTTCTGTAATAATGGCACCATCTCTATCATTCGCACACGCCGTCTTGCTCATTTCACGCACTCTCTACTTAATTTCCGCTTCTTCGCTTTCCATAATCCATTACTCCATCACAATCTCAAACCCCAACTTCTCTAATCCTAGCAAAATAGTTTTCTTATCGCCCACTACCACTATATACATTTGATCCACGGGCAAGTATTCGCCAGCCAGGCGGGTGATGGCTGATTCGTTCAACTGTATAAGTGTCTGGAATTTTTCCATCATATAGCGTGGTGAAAGATTATAAGTGGCAATGGTATTGAGGTACCCCAATTTAGCACCATTGGTTTCGTATTTCAAATCTTCGGCATGCATTAATGAGCTTTTGGTAAAGTTCATTTCCTCCAGTGTAATGCCTCGTAGTTTATAATCATTAATCTCTTTAATTATTTCACGAATGGCAGAGTCGGTTGCATTTTTCTTTACGCCTGCCGATACCATAAATGGGCCTGGGGTTGAGCCTCCATTAAAGCTGGATCTTGCTCCATAAGTCCATCCATTTTTTTCACGCAGGTTTAAATTGATACGCGAATTGAAGGCACCACCCAAAGGATAATTCATCACCGTGCATTTATAAAATGCACCGCTGGCATCATAAGGCAAAGCCAAGTAGCCCACTCTGAGTTCACTTTGGGCAGCACCGGGCTTGTCTATCAAATACAATTTGGTTTTTTGTGTCTGATATTCTTTGGGCATGGCAGGCATATCATAATTGGTGCTTGGCAATATTCTAACAAAAGCCAAGGCTTGTAATGCGTCTTGTTGTTCAATATCGCCCACCACGGTTACATACATATTGGATGAGTTTATATACTTTTTATAAAATTCTTTTACATCTTCTATGGTAATATTTTTTAAACTGGCCACCGTTCCATCAGCAGGGAGTGCATTGATATTGCCAGGGCCGTAAACCAATTTTGCAAACAACTGCGAAGCCATGGTAGTAGCCTGTGTGCTTTGGTTGGCAATAGATTCCATTAACCTGTTTTTTACCCTTGCAAAATCGGCGGGATCAAATTTTGGTTCCGATATTTTTTCTACCACTATACGCAATATTTCTGGCAAATATTTTTTCTGGCATTCAACATCCAAAGTTATATACTCACCACTGCTATTAAATGATATGGCTGAGCCCGAAACATCTATCATATTACTCAATTCTTCTGCGGTATGTTTTAAGGTTGATTCATTAAGCATCGCTGCTGTAATATTGGCCAAACCATTTTTGCTGGTATCATATCCATCCAATAAGTGTCCACCTTTCATGGTAACTCTGAAATTAACAAAAGGCAATTCAGGATTGGTAATTCCATATACTGGTATATTATTAGGGATAGCTGCTTGCCAATATATAATATCATGCGGTGGAACTAAAACACTTTTGTTCGCAGGTTTTTTGTTACGGTCAAATTTATCAATTGCCTTTATATATTTTAATCCTGTGCCAGCATATTGGTCTTTTGGTTTTATATAATTGTTTGAGTCAACCTTATAGTCATCGGGGGCTGCACTAAGTTCTTGCTTACCTTTGGGCACAGTGCTCACCACCAGTTTATGTTTGCCTTTTATATATTGATTGAAAACTCTTTTCACATCAGTTGGGGTTACACGATAGTAAGCTGCAAGTTCTTCGCCTATCATATTGGGGTTGCCCAAAAATGTTTGATACGATGCCAATCGTGATACTTTGCTGCCCACACTCCCCATTGATTTTAATATACTGTTTTCAAATTCATTCACAGCTTTGTTCAAGTCATCAGTATTGGGTTTATATATATCAAACTGATTTAATGTAGCTGTTAGCAATGAGTCCATACTTAGTAATGAAGTGCCGGGCAAAGTGCGAATACTGAAAGTAATTTCTCCTGAAAGTTCATACGTATAAGAACCCACATTCGCTGTCATTGCCCTTTGTGGTTTGATGAAATTGCGGTACATAAACGAACCTCTTCCATTGCTAAGTATATGACATAAAACATCGAGTGCCGCTTCATCAGGATGCCCCATAGGAACACCTGGATATATAATACTCAATTGCGGAAAACGGATATTGTCTTCCATATTCACATGTCTATCGCTGGTTAGTTGTGGCACATCAATAGGAGCCTTCCCCACAGCAGGACATGGGTTAATAGTGCCAAAATATTTCTCCGCAAGTTTTACTACCTGATCAGTATTCACATCACCACCAATTGTTAGTGTTGCATTGTTAGGACCATACCATCTCAAAAAAAATCGTTTTAAATCAGTTTCGTTTACTGCATCCAAATCTTCCACATAGCCTATTGTTAGCCAACTATAAGGATGGCCATAAGGATAGAAATTTTTAGCAGAGAACTCGCCCACCAAACCATAAGGAACATTATCATATCGCTGACCCCGCTCATTTTTTACGGTAGAGCGTTGTACTTCAAATTTTTGTTGGGTAACAGAATCAACCAAAAAACCCATGCGGTCACTTTCGAGCCATAGGGCCATTTCCAAATAATCTTTGGGCAGCGTCTCAAAGTAATTCGTGCGGTCACGGTTGGTGGTGCCATTAAGGTTTCCACCGGCTTCGCTTATATATTTAAAGTGCATCTCGTCGCCCACATGCTCGCTGCCCTGAAACATCATGTGCTCAAAGAAATGTGCGAACCCCGATTTACCAATTTCTTCGCGTGCTGAGCCTACATGGTAGGTAACATCCACGTGTACCAATGGGTCGCTATGATCTTCGTGAACAATAATGGTGAGTCCATTTTTTAGTTTGTATTTTTTGTACGGGATAACCGTTTTGCCGGGCTGTGCTTTTACTTCTTCAACCAAGGTAGCCTGTGCCATACAAGCTTCTCCGATAATAAGGGCAAAGCAAATGGCGGTGATATGTTTAGCAATGTTTTTGAAAATGATCATGGTGCAAATTTACGAGATACATTGGTAATAATTTTAAGAAGTAAAACGATTTAAGAACAAGGGTACTTTTTAGCAGATTTAATATTTCGTCCCTACAGGACTTTTATCATACACACACACCTTTTTTCTACCGATATCTCGTCCCGCTGGGACTTGCTTTGTATCATAAAACCTATATTAAATTTGCACTTTAGTTCCGTAGGAACGGAATATTGGTAGAAAAATAATATGAACCAGACCTCAAGTCCAGTAGGGACGAAATATTGAATAGTGATGATAAAACGGCAGATTTGAAAATAGTGTATTCCATTTAATTTTCTTCCTTACATTTGTGCTTATATGCACCCTGTAAAATTTCTAATCATTATATATATTTCTTTGCTTTCTTTACCAAGCAAATCACAAATAACTATATTATCAAAAGATACCAACACTTCCATGCGTGGCTTGTGTGCCGTGGATGATAAGGTGGTATGGGCATGCGGCAGCAAGGGCTGGATTGCCAAAAGTGTGGATGGAAAAAACTTCCGTTTTTGGCAACCCAAAGGATACGAGAAATGCGAATTTAGAGATGTGGAAGCATTTGATAGCAGCACTGCTTTTGTATTGGCTGTAACCCGACCTGCTATTATTTTAAAAACTACAGATGGGGGTGATAAATGGATAGAAACTTTTCGCAGCGATGATACTAATATGTTTTTTGATGCGATTTCTTTTTGGGATAACCGACATGGTATTGCAATAGGAGATCCTTTGGATTTACATTTTGTTACACTGCGTGCGAGCCACGGCAAATATTGGGAATGGCTTGATAGTTTGGTATCCATGCAAGCTAAAGTTGGAGAAAGTATGTTTGCCGCTAGCGGTACTTGCTTGCGTGCTTTGGATAAAGATAGTTTTGCTTTCGTAACAGGTGGCACCATAAGCCGTTTATATATACAAGGCAGAACTGAAAAATATAGTGATACTTATATATATGACATTGATAGCAATATAATGCAGCAAGGAAACTCAGGTGCTGGTACTTTTTCATTTTGCCCGATTACAAATAAACCTAATTCCTTTATATTAGTTGGCGGTGATTATACCAAAGAAAACCTAGCAGAAAAAAACGCAGTTATTATAAAGAATGGCAAACAAATAAACCCAAAAAAACTTCCCGGAGGTTATAGAGAATGTGTGGAACAAGCAGGCAGGTATTATATATGTTGTGGACCTAATGGGGTTGATATCAGTAAGGATGGCGATGTTTGGGAAAGCTATTCAAAAGAAGGATTTCATGTGGTGCAGAAGGCTAAGAAAGGAAAGAAAATATTTTTAGCTGGGGGGAAGGGAAAGATTGGGGTGATAGGAAGTATAAAGTAGCTAGTATCAGGTATCAAGACTTTAGGGCTGCTTCCGGTGGAAACTTTGCGTATGCTATTAACCAGTAAATATGTTCTCTTTCTTGGGTACAGGTATCAAATATAAAGACAACTTGGCTCCTCCCCTTCGGGGAGGTTGGGTGGAGTCAAAAAAACAATTTCCCAATTTCAAATGTTTATCGTAATATTGCAATATTAAAATATGGGAATCAGTAAATCAGAAAATTTCACCAAAAAGCAGAATGATACTTCTGTTTTGTTGAAGGCATTGGCACATCCTGCACGAGTTGCCATTGTTGAGTACCTGCTTAAGGTGGATAGCTGTATATGTGGAGATATAGTTAATGAATTACCCTTGGCACAAGCAACAGTATCTCAGCATTTGCGGGAACTTAAACAAGCAGGTATTATAAAAGGCACTATTGAGGGCAACGCGATTTGCTATTGCATTGACGAAAAAACTTGGGGTAAAATACAGGGATTTTTTACGGGTATTACAGTTAAATTAGATAAGAAAAACAATAAATGCTGTTAAACAAAAAATAAATTATGAAACTATCAGAATTAAAAAATCATTTAAGTAAATTAGATTCAGTTAATATAATACAACCGAATGGAGACCATGTTCCTCCCCATTTTCACATTACAGAAGTGGGCTTGACCACCAAACATTTTATTGATTGTGGAGGCGATATCCATACCGATAATTATGCCAATATACAGATATGGGTGGCCGATGATGTGGAACATAGATTAAAACCTTCCAAACTATCACACATTATAGATTTATCAGATAAAGTATTACAAGGAAATGATTACGAAATTGAAGTGGAATACCAGACTGATACTATTGGTATATATGGGTTAACGATTGATGGAGGAAATTTTAAATTGGTCCCCAAATATACAGATTGCCTGGCAAAAGTTAAATGCAATTTACCGCAGCCCAAACAGAAACTACAGTTAGTAGATTTAACTGCGAATAATGAAAGCTGTTGCACTCCGGGTGGAGGTTGTTGTTAATTTATATATGAAGAAAGATTATATACTTATAGCATTTTTTATTTTTACTTGGCATTTTAATTTTGCCCAATCTCTTAACTCGGTAGGTGTTTTCCCTACCATTGACCACTCGGGGACATTGAGCAGAAAGTTTGAGTATAGTTTGTATTATTTTGGTGCATTCCCGTTAACCTATATTGAAAAAGTAAAGTCGAGTAACAAGGCAAATTTCTTGTTGGCTTATGCTGAACAAGCGGTTACTTATAACATTAACAAACGACTTTCATTTACGGGTAGCTACGTTTTTCAAAGAGCGAATGTACTAAAGAATAATTATAGCAACGAAAATAGAATATATGTTCAAGCTACATATAAACACGCCTTAAAAAATATCAATATAAAACACAGGTTACGATTTGATAATAGATTTATACATGACAATATCACAGGTAAAAATCCATATACACATCGGCTACGATATCTAATAGGAGCAGACTTTTCGCTCAAAAACAAAAACTATATAACTACATATGAAGAATTGTTTTTCAATACCAATCAAGCCCAAATATTATCACCATTTGCTGAAAATTGGGCTTATGCGGCTTTCGGTAAACAATTGAATAAAAAGAACAAAATAGAATTGGGTCTATTATATATTACTTGGAGAACTGGGGCAGTAAATTGGTATAACCAATACTATCTTCAACTTACTTGGATTAATCATTTAAACTTTAACAAATAATTTATATATGAAAAACGTATTAGTACTCTGCACAGGCAATAGTTGCCGCAGTCAGATAGCGGAAGGATATCTTAAACATTTTGCAAATGGGAAAGCCAATATTTATAGTGCCGGTGTGGAAACGCACGGTGTTAATCCCAGAGCAATTGCCACAATGAAAGAAGATGGGATTGATATATCAAACAACACCTCAAATAATGTAGATGAATATCTCAATATTCCGTTTGATTATATTATAACCGTTTGTGATAATGCCAAAGAGCGTTGCCCATATATCCCTGGGCCTGCAAAAAGATTTCATTATAATTTCCCCGACCCTGCAAAAGCTATAGGAACGGAAGAAGAAATTATGAAACAATTTGCGGAGGTAAGAGAACTGATAAAAGTATATTGCCAAAAATTTGAGGAAGTAAATTTATGAAAAAATATTTAGCAGAATTTATTGGGACATTCGCCTTAATCTTTTGCGGAACGGGGGCAATTATCATTAACCAAGAAACGAATGGAAGTATTGGCCATGCTGGCATTGCATTTACATTTGGATTAATTGTAATTGCAATGATATATGCTTTTGGCCATGTGAGCGGAGCACATATAAACCCAGCAGTTACCATAGGTTTATGGATTGCAAAAAGATTTACTGGTAAAGAAATTTTGCCTTATATATGTATGCAATTTCTTGGTGGAATTGTAGCAAGTTTGGTATTGAAATATTTATTCCCCAATAATATAAATCTCGGTGCAACATTACCCGCAGGAAGTGAAATACAATCTTTTATTTTAGAACTTATATTATCTTTTATATTAATGCTTGTTATATTATATAGCACCGAAGAATCGAACCATGTAAATCATTTTGCAGGAATGGCTATTGGTGGCACAGTTCTATTAGAAGCTATGTTTGCAGGACCTATCTGTGGAGCATCTATGAATCCTGCCCGTAGCCTTGCTCCTGCCCTGGTTTCAGGAAATTTTAGTTCGTTGTGGATATATATAACTGCTCCTGTTTTGGGCGTTGTTTTGGCGAGTTTGGTTAGGAGGGTGGGTATTATATAATTTTACATATTTTCACATTTATAAATCCATTCCTTAATTTTATCAATAGGAGCTGGATTTTTTTCAAATATTTCTTTGAGAAAATCTTTATAGTTATTTGGCATATTCACAATTGAATACTCATGTAATTGATTTATGTTTATATCAAAATCCTCAGGCTTAATTTTAGCTTTCTTATTTATATAAAGAATCCAACGTTCAAATTCTCCACAAAACTCTAATAGGAAATGTTTTCGACTATTTTGTTTTTGCAACAATCTTAACCCAGAAAAAGTATCTACTTCTTTATATAGTTTATAACTACCATGCTGAGTCTTCATTGGGTCTTCGTCAACAATTTCAATAGCAACAATAGAATTATTAGACGATTGTATTTTATTTATAACTGCTGGTTTTCCGATACACTTTTCATATTTCTTTTTAGAGTAACCTAAATATTCACAAAGAAATTTTTCAGTATAACATTCAGGGTATAATATCAACATAGAAATTTTATTTAGTATACCTTTCAATATTTGAGAATATATCAATACCTTCTCCCAATGTTTCACTGACTTGCTTTTCTGTTAATTGTACCATCTGTGTTTGATCATTACTGTATGATAATGCCCAAACTCCTAAATTTGTTTTATCAGTTTTTGAAACAATGGACTGATAAACATAAGGGGAATGGGTAGAAATAAAATATTGATTTTCGGGTTTTTTAGCAATAAGTTCGCATATCATAGCGATGTAAGGGGGGAAAGAATGGGCTTCAGGTTCTTCGAATAATAATACTGAATTGCTATTAGAATAGATTGCAGCCAAATAATACAATAGTCTTTGAAAAGTATCAGGTGTCATTAATAGCGGTAATTGGTATACAACTTTCCCCATCTTTCTTTGAATTACAAACTTGCTTTCCCCTGAAATCATAATAAATTGCATATTATATTCTTCGAAAAAGTCTCCAGCTACGTCTCTTAAATATTCATTCATTTCTAAAATGGTATATAGATTTTCTCCATTCCGCAATAAAAATAAAGAGTACTTATCAGAGTATTCCTTTATTCCTTTGAAATCATATTTCTTAATTTTGTCGGCAAATCTTAAAATACGATCATCATATCGATAGCTGTTACCTATTTCACTAATCATTCTAAAATAAGGTTCTAGCATATTTGGATTAATGTTAGACCGATTATTATTCCAATAATTTTTAAATACGTTATCAAGGGTATTATGTGGAGATAAGGCTTTAAGCTTTTTTTGATCATTAATCGTAGGAGAAATTATGAAATCATAACAATTATTATTTTTAGTATATCTCAACGAAGCACACCCAAGGTTTGTATTTATATCAATATTTTCTGACAGATTTTGATTGTAGAATATCTGAATTGTTTTCTCGAATCTCACAAGATCACGAAATACATTTTCATTATTACTTTGAAGATAAACCTCTCCTAACAAAGACAAAGCCTCTAATAAATTAGATTTACCACTATTAGGCTTCCCAATAAATAGATTTACTCTTTTAGGTTTAAACTTCAAATGTTTAATAGATTTGAAGTTCTTTATCTCCACATCGGTAAGAAAATTACTACTTTGGATGATTTTTTTTGCCATGTGTCCTTTTGTTTTAAAAGGCAAATTTATTCTAATTCAACCTTTTTACAACTATTATTCAGAGATTTAATTTCATTCTTGTAATTTGTCTATCCTTCGATAATTCCGATAGCTATCGGAACAGGATGACAAATTTTAATCTCGCCCAGCACACACTCGATGGGATTCTTCGCAGGAAGCCTGCTCAGAATGACGCGTTGGTTTTATCACACATTCACCTTCACATCCATCTCCAACCTTTGCAAAGCTTCATTCAAATCCTGCGTATAATCTACACTATATTTGGCACAGAGGCCTTCTACATTCCAATTATTTACAGGCTCTTTAAAGTTAATGGTGACGGGTGTAGTGCCTTTGTTTTCTTGTAGTATTTTTTCAAAGGTGGCAGAAATTTCTGTATTAAATTTGGGTAACTCTATACTAATATTAATCCCTTTTAATTTCCGTTGTTTTATTTCTGTTAAATGTTCGATTAAGTTTATCTTACATTCTAAACTATCACCATTAAATCGGGGCTGAATTTTGGCACGAACATATAAAAACAAACCTTCCATCATATATTTATTATAGTCGGTGTAGTCTCTGCCGAACAAGGCAAACTCAAACGAACCAGTATAATCTTCTAACGTGAACAAGCCGAATTTACTGCCTGTTTTTCCTGTGCGGTGAACTACTTTTGTTATCATACCTCCAACAGTAATTTCTTTATTTCTGAGTGCCTCTAAATCTTGCAACTCTATTACTTTGCTCTTGCAAAATGTTTCCAATTCAAATCTATATTTATCCAAAGGATGGCCTGAAATAAATATCCCCACCATTTCTTTTTCTTTGGTAAGTTGTGCTATAATACCCCACTCTTCTACCTCTGGCAACCGAGGCTCTGGTAAGCTTACAGCCGATGCACCACCAAATAAACTTTGCTGATTGGCAGCTTGCTGGGCTTGGTGATTGCTCCCGTACCGAATAGATTTTTCTATAGGATTTTCCATCTCACCTTGCTCCACATGAAAATATTTCGCACGATTGTTTCCACTCACGCTATCAAATCCACCTGAATAGGCCATCGATTCCAAAACTCTTTTATTCACATTTTTCAAGTTGACGCGGCGTGTTAAATCGAATATACTTTTGAAGGGGCCATTGGCATCGCGTTCTAATATAATTTGAGTTACGGCAGCCTCACCAGCCCCTTTCACACTGCCCATCCCGAAACGTACATCGCCACTTTTGTTTACTGAGAATTTCAATCGTGATTCATTAATATCTGGCCCAAGAACCTTGATGCCCATACGTTTGCACTCTTCCATAAAAAATGCAACATCTTCTATATTATTGGTACTGTTTAATACCGCCGCCATAAACTCACTGGGATAATTTGCCTTTAAATAGGCTGTTTGATTTGCCACAAAAGCATAGCAAGTAGAATGGCTTTTATTGAAAGCGTATTGTGCAAATGCTTCCCAATCGGTCCACATTTTTTCGCAAATAACTTTGTCGTGACCACGTTCTAAAGTGCCTTGCATAAAGCTTTCTCTCATACTATCCAGTACTTTGAAATTCTTTTTACCCATGGCTTTTCTCAAAGTATCTGCTTCTCCTTTAGTAAATCCCGCAAGCTTTTGCGAGAGCAACATCACCTGTTCCTGATACACTGTTACGCCATAAGTTTCTTCCAATATTTCTTTGCACTCAGGCAATGGATATTTTATTTCTTCCAGCCCAAGTTTCCGTCTAATAAATAATGGTATATACTCCATAGGGCCTGGGCGGTATAAAGCATTCATGGCAATCAAATCTTCTATACGTGTTGGCTTCAGCTCCTTCATATACTTTTGCATGCCCGCACTTTCAAACTGGAACACCGCAGTAGTATCTCCCTTTTGAAACAGTTCGAATGTTTTAAGGTCATCAAGCGGAATTTGATCTGGGTCTATTTTGATACCATGATTTTGTTCAATAATTTCAATGGCATTCTTTATAATAGTTAAAGTTTTCAATCCCAAAAAGTCCATCTTTAAAAGGCCGGCATCTTCTACTACTTTTCCATCCCATTGCGTTACCAATAAATCGGAACCTTCTTTGGAGTTTATTAATAACGGAATATGTTCCATCAAATTGCTAGGAGCTATAATAACTGCCGATGCGTGTATCCCTGTATTGCGTACAGAACCTTCTAAAGCCTGTGCCTCCCTAAGCACTTGTGCTTTTAAATCTGTTCCTTTTTCTATTTCACGAAGTTTTTTAATGGCTTCTACATCCTCACTTTGCAAGTCTTCATCTTTCTTAAGTTCATCAATATTCCTTTTGAAAACATTATATAAACTCTTGGCCCTTTCTGGAAACATTTTTGTTAAATCCTGTGCTTCACTTAGTGGCAAATCCAGTGCACGTGCTACATCTTTAATTGCACTTTTGGCAGCCATCGTTCCATAGTTTATAATTTGGGCTACTTGATTTTTTCCATATTTGTTCACCACATAGTCCAATACTTTTGATCGGCCTTCATCGTCGAAGTCCGTGTCAATATCGGGCATTGATTTGCGTTCGGGATTTAGGAACCTTTCGAACAGCATCCCATACTTTATCGGATCAATATTGGTGATGCCGATACAGTATGCCACCGCACTACCCGCTGCACTGCCACGCCCTGGGCCTATCAGCACGCCCATATCACGACCTGCTTGTATAAAGTCGGCAACGATGAGGAAATAGCCGGGGAAACCCATGGTTTTAATTGTATGCAGTTCAAAGTTTAAACGCTCTTCTATTTCAGGTGTAATTTCTATATATCTTTTTCTGGCTCCTTCGTAGGTAATATGTTTCAAATAATCATCGGCATCCATAAACCCATCGGGGATTGGGAATGCAGGAACCAATATATCCTTCTTTAAACTTAGCAAATCTATTTTCCCAATTATCTCATTGGTATTGTCTAAAGATTCGGGCACATCATAAAATAGTTTTTCCATCTCAGCCGTGGTTTTGAAATAGAACTGATCATTGGGGAAACCAAATCTGTAACCGCGTCCGCCCTCTTCATCCGTGGCTTTGGGTGTACTTTGCACATCGCCAGTATTTACACATAACAATATATCGTGGGCATTATAATCTGCTTGGTCAACATAGTGACTGTCATTGCTGCAAATTACTTTCACATTATACTTTACCGCCCACTTCAACAGTATTTCATTCACCTGATTTTGCTCAGGAATATCGTGGCGTTGCAATTCTATATAATAATCTTCGCCAAACATATCGAGCCACCATTGAAATTCTTTTTCACCCTCTGCCTCACCTTTGCGTAAAATAGTTCGTGGCACCGAAGCCCCCAAACAACAGGTAGTTGCAATCAATCCTTTGTGGTGTTTTTCTATTAACTGCTTATCAATTCTGGGCCATTTGCTATATAAACCTTCTATATAACCCAAGGAGGTGAGCTTGCTCAAATTTTTATATCCGTCCTCGTTTTTAGCCAAGAATAATTGGTGGTAGCGAACATCTTTATTGTCTTTGGTAAACTGCTTTTTAGTACGATCTTCCACCACATAAAACTCACAGCCCACAATGGGTTTCACTTTTAAAGTACCATCGTCATTTTTATGCTTATATGCCTCTGCCACAAAATTGAATGCCCCGAACATATTGCCATGGTCGGTAATGGCCATAGCGGGTTGACCGTCGGCTATTGCTTTGTCAAATAATTTGCTGATGGATGCTGCCCCGTCGAGCAAGCTGAATTGCGTGTGTACGTGTAGGTGAGAAAATTTCATTGAATATAATGTCACTCTGAGTTTATCGAAGAGTGAGAGCAAAATTATAATATAAAGGAGAATTATTTTTGAGTGTTGAAAGATTTTAAGAAATGAACAAGCTATTCACACTTTAGAAAAATTAATTTCAACAAATCCCTTTTTGTTCACTTATACTATATATTTTTGTAGGATTATTAAATCTCTTTTATGCAATTTGAAACTCCACAAACATTAAGCTCCATCTGTAGTTTAATCAATGCCAAAGCTGTTGGTGATGCCAATTATAAAATTACGGGTATCAACGAAATACACATGGTGGCAGCAGGCGATATCACATTTGTTGATTTTGAGAAGTATTATACCAAAGCATTAACCTCCAATGCATCCGTAATTATTATAGATAAAGAAGTGCCTTGTCCCGAAGGGAAATGTTTGCTCATCAGCGAAAATCCATTTCGTGACTATAATTTCCTTACCCAATATTTCAGACCCTTGCAACAACCTGCAAATACCATTTTCCACCAAGGACAAAACACAGAGATTGGAGAAAATACCTACATACATAACGGAGCTATAATTGGCAACAATGTAAGCATCGGCAGCAATTGTATTATATATCCCAATGTGGTGATATACGACCACAGTATTATAGGAAACAATGTAATTATACATGCAAATACAACGATAGGTGGCGATGCATTTTATTATAAACGAGTGCCCGGCGATTTTATTAAAATGCACAGTTGTGGCAGGGCTGTACTAGAAGACTGGGTAGAGATTGGCTGCAATGCCACCATTGACCGTGGCGTATCGGGAGATACTGTAATAGGTCGCGGAACTAAGATAGATAATTTGGTGCAAATTGGGCATGATAACAAGATTGGACAAAATTGTATCATAGCTGGGCAATGCGGTATAGCAGGAGTAACCACACTTGAAGATGATGTAATACTTTGGGGACAAGTTGGTGTAACCAAAGATATCACTATTGGGAAAGGTGCAATACTTGGGGCAAAATCGGGTGTCTCGAAAACATTAGAGGGTGGCAAAACTTATTTTGGTGCTCCTGCCAAAGAGATACGTCAATACCTTATGGAACTTGCCACACTTGCCAGATTAACCAAAGAAAAAAGAACCAAATAATATATGAATGGTTTGGTAATATGTGGTGGAGAAAGTAGCCGAATGGGCACAGACAAGAGCATGCTCAACTACCACGGTTTACCCCAACGATATTATATATATAATTTGTTGAAACCTTTTTGTGAGGAGGTATATATATCTTGTAATAAAGAACAGGAAAAAACAATAGAAGCAGGATATAATTATCTGGTGGATGAATATGAAAATATTGGACCTGTGGCTGCTTTGCTACGAGCATTTAAAGAACATGAAACCAGTTGGTTTATAATTGGATGCGATTACCCATTTTTATGCGAAAGTGATTTATCTTTGCTCATAGAAAATCGAGATAGAAATTGTATTGCCAGCAGTTATTATAATGATGAATTGAATTTTCTTGAACCGCTTATTTGTATATATGAAACGGGTTGCAAAAGTTTGCTTGAGAATGAATATCAAAACGGGAATTACAGTTTGATGCATTTCTTGGAAGAACAAAAGACCCATCGTGTTTCACCAAAGAATAGCCACGTGATACAAAATGTGAATACAAAAGTTGAATATGAACAGGCAAAGGTATGGTTGGTGGGGACACCAACCAAGGACCCCAAGAAACAATAAAATCGCAAAAATAACGTTATTATGAATATAACTACCACCGTTCACATACAAAAATTATCAGGCAATGAATTAGTTGAAGCTGATGATATGCTTGCCCAAGAAGAACCCTTGGAGATACGCATGGTGTATGGCCCTGAAAGAACTACGAAAAGTATATCCGTCACTATGCGTACACCGGGGAACGACCCCGAACTGGCCACAGGGTTTTTATATACAGAAGGTATTATTACCAATTATTCAGAAGTAGAAAAAACCTATAATACCTTGGTAGATGAAAATATAGTTTGTGTAGAAATAAAACCCGAAGTGGAATTAAAACTTTCTTCATTGGAACGGAATTTTTATACAACCTCTAGTTGCGGTGTTTGCGGTAAATCAAGCATCGACGCTATTAAAACTAATTGCCGCATAGAATTAGCCAATACAATTAATAAACCCATTGCTCCCGAAGTATTATATAAACTACCAGCAACCTTACGCAAGCAACAAGACATATTTGAAAGCACTGGTGGATTACATGCTTCTGCATTATTTACTTTGGATGGGAATATGATAGCACTAAGAGAAGATGTTGGCCGACACAACGCACTCGATAAATTAATAGGGTATTGCCTCAAAGAAAATTTATTACCGCTTGAAAACTATATACTATTACTAAGCGGCCGTGCCAGTTTCGAACTGATACAAAAAGCTATGATGGCAGGGATAAGAATGGTTGGTGCTATCGGTGCCCCAAGCAGCTTGGCTGTTGATTTAGCTAAGGAATCCGGGATGACTTTAGTAGGATTTTTGAAAGAAAATCGGATGAATATTTATTGTAGTGGGGAAAGGGTTTTGGGAAATTAATTTAGAGTATGTGCTGATGGTTTGTGGGGACACAAACCATGGACTAAATATATTCCATATATTTGCGTATTAAATACAAAAACAATGAACCAAATAAAATTACCGCTGTCATTACTACTTCTTTTAACTATCACAACCGTTAAAAGCCAAACAAAAACTGATACTATTATACAATTCCCCAATGAAGCTGTAATTGCTAATGACAATATGAATGTATTATATATTGGTATGGAAAACCCAATATCAGTTGCGGTGCCTGGAGAGAAACTGGAAGACATTACCATCTCATGCTCTGATGGTGCCGATGTGCGGATGGTGAGCTTTGGACATTATATAGCGGTGGCTTATCCGAAGGCGAATGATATATATATTACAACGATGGTAAAAGGGAAGATGAAAGGATATACCCATTTTAGGGTGAAAATGGTTTCCAAATATTATGCTTTGTTAGGAAATTTAGC
>JAYVCI010000051.1:0-17143 GCA_043750035.1 Chitinophagaceae bacterium | reverse complement strand
GTATTTTACTGACAAGCCCGGACCTTACGATAATTGGGCGATAGAATATGCATATAGTGCTGCAGAATCGGATGAAGCAAGAGAAGCTGCAAGGCTTACCAAAATTTTGGAAAGGTCGAATGATACACTTCTTATTTTTGGCAACGATGCCGATGATATGCGTAGCCCCTTTAATGGTATTGACCCCAGGGTGAATATTGGTGATATGAGTAAAGATGTTTTGGGCTATTCTACCACCCGTTTCAAATTGGTGAATACCTATATGAACGGGCTCAAAGAAAAGTATAACAAACCCGGACAAAGCTATCAGGAACTGCGTCAGGGATATTTGATATTGACTGGCGAAATGAACAGTGCCGCTACGGTGGTAAGCCGCTATATTGGTGGTGTATATGTTAATCGTGGATTTATTGGGCAGGCAGGTTCTACCCAGCCCTATACCCCAGTAGCTTTGGCTGATCAAAAGAAAGCTATGAGCATCCTTTCTAAAAACGTATTTGCCCCCGATGCTTTCGATGCCGCCCAAAGCCTTTATCCCTACTTGCAAATGCAACGCAGGGGTTTCAATTTCTTTGGCAATACCGAAGACCCAAAAATACATTCACGCATATTGAATATACAAAGTGGTGTGTTGGGGCAATTGCTTAACAGCAACACCTTACGCCGCTTAACCGATAGCCGCCAGTATGGAAATAAATACAGCGTTACCGATATGATGGGCGAATTGACCAATGCAATTTTTAAAGACGACCAAGGTGCAAATGTGAACACCGTTCGCCAAAATTTGCAAGCTGCTTATGTTAATCGTTTGATAGATTTATTGGGCAGTATGAGTGGCGATTATGTGGCCAAAGCAGCAGTATATCAATCACTCAAAAATATTAACGGCATGATGGGTGCAGCCCCCGCCGCAGGAGCCACAGCCGTGAACAAAGAAACAACAGCACACAGACAATATATAAGTTTCTTGATTAAGCAGGCTTTTGAAGCGAATAAGTAAGCAATTTAATATCATCATATATAATTTTGAAAATGCCCTTGGTTTTTAACTAAGGGCATTTTTGTTTACATTTGCTGATATGAAATAAAAACAAATTACAGAAAAAGAAAAATGAAGATATTCTTTACAACAATTATTTTATTTGTATTTGCCCATTGTTCCTTAGGGCAAAAAAATGTGAAAGGTCCTATCATGCTATTTGACAACTATGAACTTATTGACACTGTTACATCAAAAGACATTAATGAAGATGGGTCAGTTAAATATCCAATTTATGCGATATTTAGATTTACCAATATAGGAACAGAACCTTTAATTGTTAATCATTGGTATATAATACGAGTGACCAATACTATGTGGCTTACGTTCCTAATAAACCTATAAAGTTTGGGGAAAGAGATTCTATAATAATTACGCGAAATTGGTATACTATGGTAGACAAACATCTTTTTATACAAGTCAATTCTAATTCTATTATACCGCAGCATGTTCAATATAAGAGAATCCTTTACCCTGGTAATGATTTGAAGCCTGATTTAGTTGGGGTTTGGGAAATAGACTATTTGAAAATAACCATGTCCAGTTTCCAAAACTCAGACAGTGTGAGCGTGATTGAAGTCATTAAAAAGGAATGGGAACAAAAAATGAAAATGAGAAATATTCAAACCTATTATAATAGTGACGGAACCTACCATTCTGTTCACAGAAATCTTAAGGACAGCATCGTTTACGACCCAGCAGGAACTTGGCGTATTGAAAACGACACACTAACAATTCAAGACACCTTTCCTAAGCGTGTGACTTATAAGTTTAAATTAAAGGTGGACAAATCGTTTGCAGAGTTTTGGGGTATTGAGGATTTTGACCAAGACGGCAAATTGGATGATAAATATTATAGCAAGAAAAGGAGAATTAAATAGATTGGATAACCACTTAAATCTTAAAATAAATTTGCAGTTTACACTAAAAGAGTATTCTTTTGTAAGAAAACTAATATGAAAACATTATCACTAAAATCAAATAGCAAAATTTTTGATAAGGCAATTAGCATCTATCATCTTTTTAATAAAAGACGCCTTCTAAAAAATCAACTTGCTAAAGAGTCAAAACTAATCAGCAAAGATTCAATGGATATTTTGCATGAATTTGAAAAACTTATTGATGAAAATTAAGAAAAGTTTTGGGAACAAATAAATTAAATCTCTTTTATGCCACACACCTTTACCGCAATTGATTTTGAAACTGCCCAAGGCAAGCGTTGGAGTATTTGCCAGATTGGATTGGTGAGAATAGTTGATGGAGAGGTGGTAGATAAAATTAACAGATTGGTTCGCCCGCCTGATAATCTTTATTTTTATAGAAACACCGAAATACATGGTATTGGTTCTCGAGACACCATGAATGCTCCTCTATTTAATACTGTTTGGAATGATATCAAACATTATATACATAATCAAAAAGTAGTAGCACATAACGGGGCTTTTGATTTTAATTGCTTGAGTCAAACTTTAGATTATTATAATATATCCAAACCCAGTTTTGAACAACAATGCACCTATAAAATCTATGGCGAAAACCTAGCATCTTTATGTAGAAAATACAAAATACCTTTAAACCACCATGATGCATTAAGTGATGCAATGGCTTGTGCGAGACTATACCAATTGCATCTATTAGATTTTCAAAAAGTGTAACTATGTTTTGCGTATACAATAAACTATTATGAAACCCAATAAAGAACATGAAGTTTTTGAATTAGTAAAGGATATAAATCCTGTTATGACAAAATGAATGATAGGTACAATTGTTTATGTATATTCAGAAGATGAATTTGAAGTTGAATTTGTAAACGAAGATGGAACTAACATTGAATTTGAAGAGCGAATTACTTTTACAGTTGATAGTAGTTATTTCAAAAAAGCATAATTGTAGTAAATCCCAAATAAAACACCTACATTTGGCCAATAATTAAAACCTCATAGTTATGACGAATAAAATCAGACACCTTGCTCTCACATTTTGTTTTATTAGTTGTTCTACACTCGCCCTTAAAGCCCAAGATGGCATTGTGACAGCGGGCGGAAACGCCACCGGAGCTGGCGGCTCAGTAAGCTATTCGATTGGGCAGGTGGATTATATAACAGCCACAGGCAGCGGTGGAACTTCCAGTCAGGGAATCGAACAGCCTAATGAAATTTTTGTTTCAGGTATTATACAAACATATATTGATATGTATGCGAGCGTTTACCCCAATCCTTTTACTGAATATATAATACTTAGTTTTAAAAATATGGATATGCGGGGCCTAAACTATACCCTATATGATGTGCAAGGTAAAATGATTTCGCAAAATAAATTGGCAGGCGAAGAAACCAATATCAATATGAAAGAATTGAGCAGTGGTATTTATTTTATAAAAGTGATGAATGACGAAGAAGTTAAAACATTTAAACTAATTAAAAAATAGAATTTATGAAACAACTAATCACAATTTTCGCCGCAGTATTGATTGCTGCTAATATGATGGCCCAAGCCCCACAAAAAATGAGTTATCAAGCAGTAATTCGTGATGCAAGCGGTGCACTTATAAAAAACAAAGCGGTGGGTATGCGGATAAGTATTTTGCAAAACTCGCCAACTGGAACTGCTGTATTTATTGAAACACAAAAACCAACCACAAATGTCAACGGATTAATAAGTATTGAAATAGGAACCGGTACAGTTGTAAAAGGAGGAATGGATACCATAGATTGGGAAAAAGGGCCATACTTTTTACAAACAGAAACTGACCCTGCAGGTGGCAACAATTATAATATTACCGGAACAAGTCAAATGCTTTCTGTTCCTTATGCATTGTATGCTGCCAGTGCTGGCAATGGCGGACTTTCCAATTTTCAGGTGTTTGATTCTTCTTCAACCTTTACAGTTCCCGCAGGCATTTCAAAAGTGATGGTAGAAATATGGGGAGCCGGTGGTGGGGGTTCCGGCAGTACAGGAGGCAACGATAATGGCCATGGTGGCGGAGCAGGTGGTTATGGCAAAGGTATATATGCAGTGACACAGGGTACACAAATAGCCGTGACGGTTGGCAAACCAGGCCTGGGTGTTGCGGCTAGTTCGGGCACCAACGGTGGTAACTCAAGCTTCGGCACATCGATAACATCAACTGGAGGAAATGGAGGAACCTATGGAAGTGGCGGAGGTGCGGGGGGATATAGTTTAGGGTCGTTTAATATTACGGGTGGTTTTGGTGCCAATGGGCAAAATGGCCCCGGTACAGGAGGATCAGCAGGTGGAGGCACTGCATCCAACTCAATGTGCAATGGTTGCGAAGGGACTTCGCCGGGCGGTGGTGGCAATGGTTCTGGAAATGGCAATGGACCCGGTGGCAAAGGTGGTGCTGGTAGTGTGATTGTTTGGTGGTAAATAGGATGTGTGTACTTTTAATTAATTAGGATTCGCAAAATTTGAATTATATTTGTCCTTTAAAAAAATAGCAATGCAAACGGTGATTTTAAATAGTGACTCAAAATCGGATTTAAAACTATTGTTGGATTTGGCCAAAAAAATTGGAATTCAATCAAGAGTCTTATCCGAGACCGAAATTGAGGAAATTGGACTGATCAATTCAATAAGATTAGGTCGTACGAATGAATATGTTGACCCTTCAAATTTTATTAAAAAACTTCGGAAATGATTGTCAAGATTGACAAAAGTTTTGAAAAGGATACTGATAAGATAAAGGATAAGGACATTCTTAATACTATTGCTGATTGCATTGAAGCACTCGGAAAGGCTGACAATATTAAATCTATAAAAAATATTAAAAAACTAAAAGGTTCCAATCATTTTTATCGAATCAGAATTGGTGATTATAGAATTGGACTTGAGATAAAAAATGAAACAATGGAGTTGATTAGATTTTTGGATAGGAAGGATATATATAAATACTTTCCCAAATAAAACCTTGCTTGAATATAATAAAAAAACATATATCATGAAAACTAAAAATTTATTTAATTATTTATTGATTTTGATATCAATGTGTATCATCAACTTGAATGCTTCAGCACAAGTACAATGGGTATTGGATACTGTAATATCCACAGTGGCAAATTCATCTGGAATTGCAATCACCCCCGACAATTCAAAGATTGTGGTTACCAATAAATCTGCTTCTGGAGCAGTGAAAATTATTTCAACCTCCAATTATTCCATAAAAAGTGTTAGTTATGCCGCCGATGGTTATCCGAATGGTGTTGATATAACAGCCGATGGGAAAACGGCTGTTGTAAACACCATGCACCACACATTTGCTGTTGATTTAAGCAGTAATTCATTGAATGGTAATTTTGCAGCACCTTGTGTTGGCACCACCTTATATGGTGTTGCAGTGAGTGGCAGCACTGCGTATTATCCCGATTTGAGTTCAGGTTGCACACAGGATGGACTGCGTTCAACCAATGCAGCCCTACCAAGTTCATCTTTATCATACACGCAGATAAATACTTCTGGAGTATTATATGGTATTGCAATCAAAGGTAGTTCGGCTATCATTTCTGCATTTAATGCAGCCCCCGTTAATTTTGATTTATCTTCTTCAACTTATCAGTCAATTAGTGGTATGAGCGGTTCTTACGGGCTTGCAACTTTGCATAAAACAAATGAAGCACTTATATTTGATGGCGATTCGATTAAGCGTGTTTCATTAACCACAAATAAAGTAACAAAAACTATTGCTTATCTATCTTTTAATACAAGTTTTCAAAACATAGCAATTACTGCCGACGATAAATATGCATTTGTGATTGGTGCTTTCGAAAAACTGGTTATATCACTTGCCGATAATTCGGTGATACAAACATTTACTGCCGGGGCAACCAATGTGGCCTGCACTTCCGATGGTTCTAAGTTTTATGTAACTGATAGTTATAATGGAACCGTGAGGGTATATAAAAAAGCAAGCAATACAGAAATTGAGAATATAAACAGCGATGTCTATCATACCACTGTTTACCCCAACCCTACATCGGGTATATTAACAATAAACAGTAGCGAGAAAATAAATGCAATAGAAATATATAATATACTTGGCGAGAAAATCTCAGGTACTCCTATCCCACTGCTCAATAATGCAGCAGTTGATTTATCTTCCCAAAGCAAAGGAATTTATTTTGTGAAAATATATAACGGCAGTAAAATTCGTACAGAAAAAATTATTGTACAATAGTATATACATTTACATACTTCGCCCAAGGCAGAAGTTAACTTTGACAAACTAAAATAAACGGGGTAGCTGAAAACCGTCCCGATAGCTATCGGGAAGAGTAGGCATAAAATTCAAAATCAAAAAAGTGCGGAGTCAGCACTATAATCACTGACAACAACAAAATGAAATACACAAAAAAAACAAAACTCTTAGTTCTTTTGGTTATCGTTTTCACGCTTACTAAGACCTATGCCCAAATCCCCAATAGCGGATTTGAAAACTGGACCCCGGAAGGAAATCACTTAATACCTGATGGATGGCAGACAGCACGCTTTCAATCAGACACTACCTATTATCCTGTAACAAGAGACGCCTCTCACTATCCTGCTTCGGTAGGGAATTACTCTATCAGGTTAGAAAATAAACCATCTCTTTTACCAAGTTTTAATGCCTACGGTCTTGCGATAACAGGCCAAGTATTTGCAGCGAATCCTGCATTTGCAATAACAGGTCACCCAACCAGTTTAACGGGTTATTATAAGTATGCTCCGCTAAATGGCGACACGCTGTGGATTGTGGTAATATTATTTAAAGGCGGGGCAATAGTTTCTAGAGGAGAACTTATCTCTCCCGTTTCTGCACCCAACTGGGCATCCTTTAGCATTCCTATTCCCGTTTATGCAACTGCCGATAGTGGTTTGATTGCTCTTGCTTCCTATTTGGCAACTGGTCCAGGACAAGTTCCTCACGGAAATTCAGTTTTGAATGTTGACAATTTGAATTTTGACAATCTTATAACAGGTATTTCAGACGTCAATGAGACAAACCCAGTTTTTATTTATCCAAATCCTTCTAATGGTAATTTTACTCTTGATTCCAAAATAAATAAAGGTGAAATTGAAATTTATAACAGTATAGGCAAAAAAATATTTAGTGAAACTATTTCTCTTTCTTCAAAAAAAGAAATCAACCTAACAAATATCTCTAGTGGAACTTATTTTATGAAAGTATATGATGGAGAAAAGTACTACATCAAGAAACTTATTGTTGCGAAAGATTGACACGAAATTGCTTGGTGGGAGTGACAACAATATTATTTCATTCCTCCAATTTATTTTTCAACCCCATCAACAAAGTATATGCACCTTTGGTTACAAAACTTTTTGTATTTAAAGTATCACTTGCAATTATTTCAGTATAGCCATTTTCTATAATACCTGTTTTTATTTCCAGCATTTTATATTGGTTCTTTTCTTTTTGTATAAATACATATTGCTTGTTTTCAAACTGTACCACAGCAGCATCGGGCAATACATAAGCATTGCCATGCTTTACTTCTATCTCGGCATTCATATACATTCCTGGCAATAGGGTTTTATCATAGTCTTCAAAATGGCAATGCACTTCTGCACTACGTTCGGCGGATAAATCCTGGCTGATTAATATAATTTCAGCAATATGTTTTTTCTCATTGTTATTGCTGTAAGCAGTTAGTTTTTGTCCCACATATAGTTTATCTAAATCCTTTTCAAATATCTTTAAATTCAAATGTATATCATCGGGATTCACCAGTTCAAACAGCACTTCTGCGGGTGTTGCATACTTCCCAATATTTAAATTAACTTTAGATACAAAACCATTGATGGGCGAATATATATTGATACTTCGCGACAAGGTGTTTTCATTTAAGTTATCAGCATTCACACCTATCAGTTTTAGTTTTTCTGAAAGTGATTTCAAAAGTATTTTTAAACTATTATAATTAACCTCACTTTGTTGAAACACTTTATCACTATTCGCTTTGCTCTGGTTTAGTTCTTTTTGACGGATATAGTCTTTTTCAGCAAAAACCAATTTGGTTTTTGCTGTTAGATATTCTTCTTGCAGTTGAATGTACTGCTGATCCTCCATTACTGCTATCAATTCACCCTTTTGCAAGTGCATACCTGGCAATAGTTTTGTCCATTTTAAATATCCGCCCATAACTGCACTTACTGATATCATATTCTGCGGTGGGACATCAATTTTGCCATTTACTTTTAGCAGTGTAGATATATATTTTTGCTCTAAACTTCCAATACTTATATTGACATTTTTTGATTGTGCATCACTAAGAGTAATACTATTATTGTCGGAATTTTCTAGTTCCTTTTGGTCTTCATTTTTAGTGCTACTACAGGCTATAAACTGTATAGCTATCATGGTTATAATTATTGATTTCATATTTGCTTATTTGTTTTTTAAATAATTTAATTGGATAATGTTTTCATTCAGATTTTTCAATGCGTCAATATATTCATTCTGAATAGTGATAGCTTGATTGGTGAGCAATACCCATTCCAGGTAATTGATCTCACCATCGGTATATTGTATATTTGCTATTTTAGAAATGGTGTTTGCATTATTTATCGCCGTGTTTTCATAATATGATACTGTTTGCAAATATTTACTATACTGCCTCATGGTTGAATTATAGGCTGTGAGCATGGTTTGAAAACCTTGGCGGTAGCTGTTCTCGCTTATGGACAGGTTAAATTTTGCAGCAGCAATTTTCGACTTCTGTGCCCCATAAAACAGCGGTACACCAATACCAAACTGTATGGATTGAAAACGGGTGGCTGTGGTATAATATTTATTATCGGAGCCAACACCTTTCATACTCATATTGCTGTATAAGATGGAAATATCGGGCAATAATTTGGCCTGCTCTAGTTTTATATGGGCATGGGATATATTATTTTGATACTGCAAATATCTAATCCGGGGATGTTGTGATATGATTGAAGTATCTATATTAATTTCGAGTGCTATTTTTAGTTCTTTTTCGTTGGGAATATAACTGCTTTCTGTATTGAGCAAAAGCTGAAATTGCAATTGAGATATTTCGATATCATACTTGAGTTGATTGAGCTGCATGGCAATTTGTCCACGCTGGGTTTCGGCAGAAATTTTCTCCAATATATTACTTTCTCCTTTGTTTAAACGTGCAGTTGCCTTGGTTAAGAACGCTGCATATATAGAATCAATTTGAAATAATACTTTTCGTTTTTGAAATAGGTAAACCATATCATAATATGCATAAGAAACATCTCTTTTCAGGTCTGACTCTATTACAGCAATACCCAGCAAACTGCTCTTCCAAGATTCAGTATATAATTTTCGCTGCGATTTATATACTGTTGGGAAATTGATACTTTGCCCAAATCCAAACTGTGCATCTGTATAGATACTATTTATTTGCCCAAAGCCACCTGTAATGCCTATTTTAGGAATATCATTAGAGGTACCTATCAGTTTTTTCTGTAAATCTGATTTCAATTTTTCATTCTTTACAGCTAAGTTATTATAAATAGCACTGTCAATAGAAGCTTGCAAGCTTATGGGTATTTGAGCCGATACTGTATTACATGAACCCAAAACAAAAATAAATCCTATAATAACATTGGTAGTTAATTTCTTTTTACCTGATGTTGCTTTCTCGAAGAAAATATATAATATAGGCAATACAAATAAGGTAAGGAAAGTGGCCGTAATTAATCCCCCAATTACTACGGTAGCTAGTGGCCGCTGTACTTCTGCACCCGCACCATTGCTCAATGCCATGGGCAAAAAACCAAGCGATGCAACTGCGGCTGTCATCAATACGGGTCGTAATCGCAGTTTGGTTCCTGTTAATACAATGCTTTTTAAATCGTCCATACCTTCATTTTTTAATCTGTTAAATTCTGCAATTAATACAATTCCATTTAGTACAGAAACCCCAAACAATGCAATAAATCCAATACCTGCACTAATACTAAAAGGCATTCCCCTTAATGCCAAAAATATAATACCACCAATAGCTGACAATGGAATGGCTGAATAAATCAATAACCCATGCTTTACTGATTTGAAAGCAAAAAATAAGAGCAGAAATATAAGTAACAATGATAAAGGAACAGCAATCATTAAACGCTTTTTGGCAGCATTCAAATTTTCGAACGCACCGCCATAAGTATTATAATAACCGGCAGTATATTTAATATGCTTTTCTACTTTTTTCTGTAGTTCTTCTACCACACTTTGCACATCTCGGCCCCTCACATTGAACCCAACTATTACCCTACGTTTGGCATCCTCTCGTTGTATTTGGTTGGGACCATCTTTTATTTCAACAGTTGCCAATTGATATAGGGGGATTTGTGTTCCTTGAGGCGTGGGTATCAATAAATTTTGAACATCTTTTAAATCGTTACGCTGTTCCGTTTGCAACCTCACTACCATATCAAAACGCCGTTCACCTTCGAACACCAATCCACTGCTTTGGCCTGCAAATGCTGTGTTTACCACTTTGTTTATATCGGCTATATTCATATTATATTGTGCAATAGCAGCACGGTTATATTGTATTATAATTTGTGGCAATCCTGTTACTGCTTCTATATATAAATCTTTTGCTCCCTGCACCTCATTTATGATGGCACCTAATTTAGTGGCATACATGGCAAGCGTATCTAAATTTTCGCCAAATATTTTGCAAACCACATCCTGCCTAGCACCCGTCATCAGCTCGTTAAAACGCATTTGTACGGGAAACTGAAACCCTACTGTAATACCCGGCACATCTGCTAAAGCATCACTCATCTTATCAGCCAATTCATTAAATGTTTTTGCCGATTTCCACTCTGTTTTATCTTTTAAAATCACCATCATATCACTTGCCTCCATAGGCATTGGATCAGTAGGAATTTCACCGGATCCTATTTTGGTAACTACTTTTTCCACCTCGGGAAATTTGGATAATAATATATGTGATGCCTTTTGTGTATATTCTATACTTGTATTCAAATTGCTCCCTGTTAGTACTCTTGTCTCTAAGGCAAAGTCTCCTTCCTCTAGGGTTGGGATAAATTCTCCTCCCAAAGTGGAAAGTATAATAACCGCTAAAACAAATAATGAAACAGTACCTAATAATATAGTTTTGGGAAATGCCAAAATTTTGCTCAACGAAGTTTGATATATATATTCTATTTTGCCCATTATCCTATCAGAAATATTCCTTTTGTGGTTTATTTTTTTACTCAAAAACAATGCACTCATCATGGGTATATAGGTGAGCGAAAGTATAAATGCCCCCAATAAAGCAAAGGCCACAGTTTGTGCCATGGGCTTGAACATTTTGCCTTCAATACCTTGCAAAGTAAAAATAGGGAGATATACCACCAATATAATAATCTGTCCAAATACCGCACTGTTCATCATTCTGCCGGCTGATATATTTACTTCTGTATCCATCTCCGATTGCTTTAATTTTAATGCACCGCCCAAGCTATTTCTAAGCGTAAACCTATGCATCACGGCTTCCACTATAATAACCGCTCCATCCACAATCAGCCCAAAATCAAGTGCTCCCAGGCTCATCAAATTTCCGCTCACCCCAAATAGATTCATCATTATTACGGCAAACAACATTGCCAAAGGAATTACAGAAGCTACAATAAATCCAGCCCTGAAATTTCCTAAAAACAGCACCAATATAAATACCACAATCAATGCTCCCTCAAGCAGGTTTTTGGCTACGGTACCTATAGCATTGTCAACCATTTTGGACCGATCCAAAAAAGGTTCTAATATAACTCCTTCAGGTAAAGTTTTTTGAATTTGTGTGATTCGTTCTTTCACATTTTTTATTACCTCTTTGCTATTGGCCCCTTTCAACATCATCACAATTGCACCCGATACTTCTCCCCGGTCATTATAACACATTGCTCCATAACGGGTGGCGTGCCCAATTTGCACCGTTGCCACATCTCTTATAAACAAAGGAGTTCCATCGGTGGTGTTTTTGATGGAGATATTATTGATATCATCCAAACTACCTACCAAACCTTCACTTCTAATATTTAATACAGTTGGTCCTTTTTCTATATAAGCACCGCCCGTGTTTTGGTTATTATTTTCTAACGCAGTAAACACATCATTGATGGTGATATTAAAAGATTGGAGTTTATTGGGATCTACAGCAATTTCATATTGTTTCAGTTTTCCACCAAAACTGCTCACTTCTGCTACGCCCTTCACCCCTATCAACTGCCTGCGAACAACCCAATCTTGTATGGTGCGTAACTCTGTTTCATTATATTTTTTTTCGTAGCCCGGCTTGGCCCTAATTACATATTGATATATTTCTCCCAGACCCGTAGTGATAGGTCCCAGTTGAGGCGTACCAATGCCCTTGGGTATTTGGTTTTGTACTTGCTGCATTCTTTCCGATACCTGCTGCCTAGCCCAATACACATCCGTTTCATCATCGAAAACTATAGTAACCAATGACAATCCAAATCTGGAAAAACTACGAATTTCTTTTAACCCAGCTATATTGTTATTGGCTTGCTCTATGGGAAACGTAATGAGCCTTTCTATATCACTGGCCCCAAACGAAGGAGCAATAGTGATTACCTGTACCTGGTTATCTGTAATATCAGGCACCGCATCAATGGGCAGTTGGGTAAACTGGTAACTGCCATAACCTATAAGAGCTAAAGTGAAAAGCCCTATAATGAGTTTCTGTTTTATAGAAAACCCTATAATTTTATTAAGCATAGTATTGAGTGAAAAGTGAAAAACTATCCCGATAGCTATCTGGAGTAAAAAGTTATTGTATAATATTTATAATACCATGAGCATACTCAAAAGTATTATATAGATTTATCTACAATAAAAAAAATAGCTTAATTGGGGCGGTTGCCATATGTTTGAAAGGAATGACGAAGCAAAAAAAGCTTCTGAATGAATGGGAATATTCTTTTCGAAAACCGATATGGGGTCGAATGAAAAATTTTCAACTGATGGCGGCGTTCCTATATAAACATTACTCGACATGCAGTTGTCGTGCGATTTAAAGGGTAGCTCCTTATCCCTTTCGTTATGGCCTTCGTGGTCGTGTGCCAAGGCATAATGCATATACAAAAAATCAAAAAATGACATGTTTGGTTTTTCTTCCTTATGTTCCATATAATGCTCAACCAATAAAGGTAATTTGAGCAATTGGTGCAGCTCCGTAGTACAGAACAGATAGGCTGTGATTAACGATATGGCGATGTACTTTTTCAGTGGTGCAAATATAAGGAAGAAGAACCAAGTATCAATATGTCGATGCTTCCATTAGTTTTGTTTGGGCAATAGAATGGTCATACATGAAAGTATAAAAAATAAGTATCAAGTAATGGTTCACTTTAAAAGTTCCCAAATTGAGAATTTAAACTTATCTTTGCATCAACATTCATTTACTGTGTTAAGAATATTTGCAAAAAGCACTTTGAGAGCCTTTTGGGAAAAACATCCCGATTCAGAACAATATTTAAAGACTTGGTATGATACGGCTATGAATTCAAATTGGAAGACCCCCGGTGATGTTAAACAAACTTATGTAAATGCAAGTATATTAAAAAATAGTAGAATTGTATTTAACATTAAAGGCAATTCATATAGACTGGTAACGAAATTTAATTTTGAGAAACAATGGATTTTCATTCGATTTATAGGGACTCATATTGAATATAGTAAAATCAAAGTAGATATAATTTAAAATTTTTGCAATGAATATTAAACTAATAAAAACAGAAACTGATTACAACCAGGCTTTAAAAAGACTTGAAACAGTTTTTGATGCAAAAACTGGAACGCTTGCAAGTGATGAAGCCGATGTTCTTGGACTATTGATTGATGACTATGAAAAAAAACATTACCCAATAGAAGCCCCAGACCCTATTGAAGCAATAAAAATAAGAATGGAAGAAATGCAATTAAGGCAAATTGATTTAGTAGATGAAATTGGTGGAAAGAGTCGTGTTTCAGAAATATTAAATCGGAAACGGAAATTAACAGTTGATATGATCCGAAAATTAACAACTAAATTAAACCTTTCCCCTCAGCTTTTGATAAATGATTATCAATTGACAAGATAGCATTATTTGAGGTAGCCTAAATAATTCATGGGGTTTGGTTTTATTTTTACCTCACACCCAAATTTACCATTCATCATTCATAGGCAATTCAACCCCACTTTCACCGTACATTTGTGGCCTTTTTTATCACTCAATAAAAATATATGTGGCTCAAAATAGCAGCGTTCCTGGTTAGGAAAAGAGTACTGTTACTTATCGTGTTGGCATTGCTTACAGGCTGGATGGCTTTTGAGGCACGCAAGGTTACTGTAGCTTACGATTTTGCAAAGGTAATTCCCAAAGACGATAGCGACTATGTAGATTACATGGGCTTTAAGCAAAAGTTTGGAGAGGATGGCAGCGTGATGGTAATGGGCGTGCAGAGTGACAAACTTTTCCAGCTCCCCTTTTTTAAAGCATGGTATAACTTAACCGAGAATATACAAAAGCTGAAAGGGATAGAAAAAGTTGTATCCATTAGCCATATTTATAAAATAGACAAGATAGACAGCATTGACGAGTTTGGCGACGACCATGGACGTTTTGCCATAGCCCGTATGTTTCAAAAACTTCCTGAAACGCAGCAGGAGCTTGACAGTTTGGCAAAGGTTATAAAAAATTTGAGTTTCTATAAGGGGTTACTAATCAACGATAAGGGCGATGTTACCCTAATGGGTATCACGCTTAAAAAAGAACAGCTCGATTCAAAAGACCGCATAATATTGGTAGCTCAGATAGAGGAACTGGCAAGTGCGTTCACTAAAGAGCAAAACACAGAAGTACACTTCTCGGGGCTGCCCTATATACGAACCATATATGCTACCAAAATACGCAACGAACTTCAAATGTTCACCTTGCTTAGTGTGCTTATCACCATGGTTATTATGTGGTTTTTCTTCCGCTCGCTGGTGGCAGTGGGCTACTCGCTGATAGTGGTAATTTTGGGAGTGGTTTTCACCATGGGCACCGTGGGGCTAATGGGCTACAAGGTATCTGCCCTTATTGGATTAATACCGCCGTTAATAGTTATTATAGGTATTCAAAACTGTATATATCTTTTCAATGTGTACCACCAGGAATACCGGAAAAATAAAAACAAAATGCTGTCCATTACCCGCGTTACAGCCAAAAATGGACTTGCCCTGTTCCTCACCAATGTAACCACAGCGGTTGGTTTTGGGGTATTCAACTTTTCTGGCAGTTCCCTGCTCGACGATTTCTCGGTGGTATCTGCCATAAACATTATGGTTATATATGTACTGTCGGCTATTTTTTTGCCAATAGTATATTCCTATTTACCCGCTCCCACCCCTAAACAAACAAAGCACCTGGACAATAAACACATGAGCGGGCTGATGAACTGGTGCAACCGTGTAGTAATACATCACCGCAAATGGATATATGGAATTGTGGCCCTGCTTACAGTAGTTTCTATATATGGTTTTATGCAGGTAAAAGCTATTGGATACATAGTGGACGACCTGCCACAAAAAGACAAAGTATATACTGATCTGCGTTTTTTCGAGCACCACTTCCATGGTGTTATGCCCCTGGAAATTTCGATTGACAGCCGCAAAAAAGCAACTTTCAAGAACTCAATTAGCTCTTTTGAGAAAATGGACAGCTTGCAGAAAATGCTGTGCGGATACCCACAGCTTAGCAAACCGGTTTCTCTGTTGGAGATGATCAAGTTTGCCAGCCAGGCATTCCACAATTACAATCCACAGAATTACTGCTTGCCCCCGCAGGAAGAATTTGTGGCACTGAGAAGCTACCTAAAACTCAACAAAAAAAGTGGCAACAACCAACTGATGAAAGGCCTGGTTGACAGTACCTGGCAAACAGCACGGGTTAGTGTACAAATGGCCGATATAGGCAGTGTGGAAACAGAAAAACTACGCAACGAATTGCGACTGCGGGTTGACAGTATTTTTAGCCCCAAAGAATATGATGTAAAACTAACCGGCACCAGTATCATTTTCCTAAAAGGGAACTCCTATTTAATAAATAACCTTACGGGTTCAATGGCACTTGCACTGCTTATCAACAGCTTGCTTATGGCTATGCTGTTTTTCAGTTGGCGTATGATATTGATATCTTTGGTACCCAATATTCTTCCACTTATAATGACCCTAGGGATTATGGGCTATTTTGATATACACCTAAAGCCGAGTACTATCATAATTTTCAGTATCACTTACGGCATCTCAATAGATTTCACCATTCACTTCTTGGCAAAATATCGATATTTTCTCAAGAAAAACGATTGGGTAATAGGCCCTGCGGTTACTGAAACTATTACTGAGTCAGGGGTGAGTATTGTATATACTTCTGTGATATTGTTCTGCGGGTTTATTATATTTGCATTTAGCACTTTTGGTGGCACGGTAGCCCTGGGCGTGCTTACTTCCATCACATTATTGATGGGCATGGTACTAAACCTGCTACTGCTGCCAGCCATGCTTTTGTGGCTTGAAAAAATAGTGAACATGAAAAATGAAATGGGCACCGGTATTGTGGAACTAGACGAGGAGTAATGCTGTTAAGTTAAGCTTTTTGTTGTGGTTTTTGAGTGCGGATTATGTGGCTAAAGCCTGGTTCTTGCTCCCTTTTATCCCCAACATAAAAATAGGGGCGATAGATAATCCTTAACTTAACAGCATTGCCCTACGGGACTAAAAATAGTCCAAGCTTGACAAGTAACTTAGCTATTTAGAAAATTAATATATTCTTTTTTCTCCCGATATTGCGTCGCTACAGGACGAATAAAAAAGTCCCAGCGGGACGCACGGTAGCATAGAAAGGTACGCCTACCGCCAAGTCCCAGCGGGACGTAATATCGGTAGAATGAAAAGACAGACCTGCCGCCAAAGTCCCGTAGGGACGCAATATTGACGATGCCTAACATTGTAATAAGCAATAGAAAATGAGGTTTATAAATAAAAAATATTGGTTATTGGTATTTTATATTGGAATAATTTTGATGTATATAATTCCATTAGTATTATA
>JAYVCI010000050.1:0-41501 GCA_043750035.1 Chitinophagaceae bacterium | reverse complement strand
TATATATATGGATATCAGAATGGGAAAAATGAATGGCATTGAAGCTACAAAATTGGTAAAAAAGTACTACCCTGAAATAAATATTATCGCAATTTCTATGGAAGAACACGAGGATTGTGTTACAGATATGTTGCAGGCAGGTGCCGTTGGTTATATTTGTAAAGATGCACAACCTGAAGAGGTAATACTCGCACTAACGGAGGTATATGATAAAGGATTTCATTTAAATAGAATTGTTACTCCAGAATTATTGGACAAGCTGGGCATTAATACCGAACCACAATCAAAAAAACTTATTAATTTAACTGACAGAGAATTGGAAGTGCTTATACTGATGTGTATGGATAGAAATACCAACCAAATTGCCAAAGAGCTTAATATATCAACTAAAACCGTTGGCAAGCACCGAGAAAATATGCACCTCAAAACAGGAACACATACTCCCAATGGCTTGGTATCATTTGCACATAGCCATAAGCTTATTGCTTAAATGATATAAATACTAATTGAAGTAGGATCTCACTTAAAAAAGCAATGTCGGTCTGAGTGTAGTCGAAAACTGGCACTCCCTATGTGTCTTCGACTTCGCTCAGACTTGCATATAGAGATTCTTTTATTTTGAGCAATAAGTATTATTATTGCACCATGAAATTGATAGCCGATAGCGGTTCCACCAAAACCGATTGGGTACTGATACACCACAACAGTGAGGCTGGGCGTTACCATACACCTGGATACAATCCCTTTTTTTTTGATACCGAAGCTATATATAGTTCGCTCAACGAAAATTTGTTGGTACAATTGCAGGTAGCAGAGATAAAAGAAGTTTATTTTTATGGTGCAGGTTGTTCGTCGCCACAAAAATGTGATATCGTTCACAAGGCATTGCAACAGGCTTTCCAAAATGCAAATATTATAGTAACGCACGACTTGCTTGCTTCGGCCAAAGCCTTGCTGGGAGACAACCCCGGCTTTGCAGCTATACTTGGCACAGGGGCAAATACCTGTTTGTATGATGGCGAAAAAGTGGCCTTAAATATTGATTCTCTGGGGCATATACTGGGCGATGAAGGCAGTGGCTGCTATATTGGCCGAAAACTGGTGAGAGATTATATGCGAAAACTGATGCCACAAGAATTATGGGACAATTTTAAAGAAACCTATAAGCTAGATAACGAACAACTTTATGATATACTATTTAATAAACCATCCCCAAATCGTTTCTTAGCCAGTTTTGCAAAATTTGCACACAAACACAAACACACCGAATACATCAGGGCTATAGTGCGAGACAGCTTTCACGATTTTTTTAAAAACCTTGTAAGTCATTATCCCAACTATACTGATTATACTTTAAATTGCGTAGGTTCCATTGGTTATCTATTTAAAGATATTTTGTTAGATAAAGCAGAAGAGTTTAATATGAAGCCCGGAAAAATTATACAAAGCCCAATCAACGATTTGGTATTATATCACCTCAAATAGTTTTGGCACGGTTTTGCCAATAAAAATAAATTATAAATAATTATTGCGTTATGAAAAAATATTATATACTTTCTGTTTTAGTTGCCGCAGTTAGCTTTGTACATGCACAAAGCATTCCTTTGTACCTTCATATTTCGGGCCATGCAGCTTTACCAAAATCTAGCTTTGAAACCAATGGATATGAAAAAGGCGGTGGCATACAAATGCTTTTATTAAGTGGTGCAATCAATAAATATGGTTCTACAAATCCTTGGAACAATGGTTTCAAACTACAATTGGGACTGGGGTTGGAGTTTAACAAATTTGGCACCAAGGCTTTCGATTTAGATTTGGCCACACCAGTCAATGCTAGAGGAAAGCAAGAAATTTCTAACCAATCCTTTGCATGGTATGGATTGGCACGAGGCTCAGTCACCCAATCTTTTATAGTGCCTTTTGCCGAGCTACTGGTGGGAAGCCGCAATTTTACTACGCGTGAAGTAT
Organism: Chitinophagaceae bacterium; assembly: GCA_043750035.1. Classification (GTDB taxonomy): domain Bacteria; phylum Bacteroidota; class Bacteroidia; order UKL13-3; family UKL13-3; genus CANJUD01. The sequence goes on along the minus strand of JAYVCI010000050.1, from coordinate 39,533 downwards.
TGAGCGTAACCTCTGGCGGCAGCGAGGATCCAATATCTACGGATACTTTCAAAGCCAGCGTTGTTACCTTTGGCTTGGGAGTGGGTCTTGCCTTTAAAATTACCGACAACTTTTTTATAGAAGCCAAAACCACCTATTTTATTGGGGGTAATGCAACGTATTTGCCTGTTCTGAAAGCACAGCAACCCACCAACCAAGTATATTATTATCCGCAAACCTCTAATACCAATGTATTGCTTACCCAAGTGGGAATTACTTGGCGTATTGGCCCCATGTTCAAAACATGCGTACCTATTATGAGTATCTGCGGAAGTTTGGGCAACAGTGGAAGCACTGGAACTGCCAACAAACCTACGCCTAAAAAAGCAGACCCAATGAAAAGAGGTACGCAAAAAACTACTACGCCACAAACTCCGGGTGGCTCAACACCCGCACCTGCAAATACCACTACGCCCAAGAAAAAGATTGAGGTAAAACCCGACCCAGCCAAACCAGTTCCAAGGTAAAAGTATTTTTTACCTGCAATCTCAACAGGGTTTGCCTTAATTTTGAACCCTGTTGCAATACGAGAACATCATACAAGGCGTACAGCAAGGCAATCTCAAATCAATTGCCCGTGCCATCACTTTGGTAGAGAATGAAACCAATGGTTGGTGGGAATTATTATCCTCGTTGCCACATACAAAAAATGTCCCTGTGATAGGCTTTACGGGACCTCCGGGTGCAGGGAAAAGTACGCTCATCAATGCTTTTACACAATATATTTTAAGTAGTGCCGAACAAGATAAACGTATAGCAATCGTAGCCGTGGATCCTACAAGCCCATTTACAAAAGGCTCGTTATTGGGCGACAGGGTGCGGATGTCGCAACATTTTTTACACCCCAATGTATATATACGCAGCATGGCCACACGAGGTAGCCTAGGTGGGCTTAGTCCCAAAGTATTTGAAGTAATAGATATACTAAAAAGTGCCAATTTTGATTATATAGTTATAGAAACAGTGGGTGTGGGGCAAAGTGAAGTAGAAATAGCTGGGCTGGCTGATACAACTGTATTGGTGCTGGTTCCTGAATCGGGCGATGAGGTGCAGGGAATAAAATCAGGGGTGATGGAAATTGCAGATGTATTTGTAGTGAACAAAGCTGATAGAGCTGGTGCTGCTTCTTTTTACAAAAATATATGTATGGTAGCCATGGCGAATTCATCGGGCAAATGGCAAATACCTGTGATAAAAACAGTAGCTACGGATAGTACTGGTATTGAAGAACTATATAATAGTATTTTGGCACACCAAGATACGGAACACAACAATGAAAAACGCAGCAAAATACTGGCAGAGAAAGCCATGCAACTGATCAGAAAAAAACGCACAGCAGATATTGATTTTCAAAAACTGGAAGATGACATACAAAAAGCCAGTAAGCAAAAAGATTTTAACCTATATTTGTTCCTTGCCGATAAATTTTGATACTGACCAAAACATATAGAATTTGGATTACACTGGGTAAATGGTTGCTTGCCATTATTGGTTTTGCATTTATATATAAACAAGTTTTTTTGAAGAGTGAATACGAATTGCTCCAAACTAATTTTATACACTATTATACTATTTCAAATATTATATATTTTCTTATCCCCGCAGCTATATTGGTTTTGGTTAATTGGGGGGTGGAAAGTTATAAATGGAAATACATCATCAAACCGCTTGAAAATATAAGTATGCTGCAAGCCCTAAAAGGCATACTTGCTGGGGTTGCTACAGGTTTCTTTACCCCCAACAGGATAGGCGAATTTGGCGGGCGAATCCTATACCTAAACCATGCCGACAAAATTTCTTCTTCCATCTCAACCCTCGCAGGTAGCTTTGCACAGTTAATTGCTACGGTGATGTTTGGTTGCTTGGCGATGGTAGCTTATAATATAGATTTGCACTTGACCAATTATTATATTACGGCTTTGTTGTTTTTTGTAGCAATTTTACTTATTTCAAGTTTGCTATTGTTATATTATAACTTTTCCAAACTTGCAGATTTATTTAGCTTAAGGCTTTACCTCCCTAGGTTTTATGACAAATTTGCCCATTTAAAAAATGCGAATTCAGCTTACCTAAGTAAAATTATGTGGCTTTCAGTATTCAGGTATTTTACTTTTTGTATACAATATATTTTACTGTTGTATTTTTTTCAAGTTAATATCACCTTTGAGAATGCATTTGTATGTGTGTCACTTATATATTTATTGCACACTGCTATACCTACCGTTGCTATTATAGAAGCAGGTGTACGCGGAGCTGGAGCCCTTGCCGTAATTGGCCCCTACACGCACCAGCCTACCGAAATATTGCTGGCAGCTTATACCCTTTGGATTATCAATATTATACTTCCTTCACTACTGGGCTTATATCTGATAGCCCGTATCAACATCAAAAATTTTAATACTTAAAAAACTAATGATTTTAGTTTTTTCTTTTTTGGGATTATATATCATACTCATTGCAACTATGATAATATATAGTGGCAAAAAAAAAGGCATTGTTTATCATTCAAATAGCGTACTCACAAAAGTATCTGTGATAGTGGCGGTAAGGAACGAAGAAGAAAATATCCCCCAACTTATAGGATGCCTACTCCTGCAAAATTACCCAAAAGATTTGTATGAAATTATCATTGTGAACGACCATTCCAATGATAACACAGAAACACTTTTGAAAGAATATGCAGCCCAAATAAAATATATAAATCTGCCTGAAAATATATTGGGAAAAAAGCAAGCAATTGCACACGGTATAAGTCATGCAAGCGGAGAACTAATTATCACCACAGATGCCGATTGTATTTTAAACCCTACCCATATTGGTATTATAGAAAAACTATACCGCAGCACAGGGGCAAAATTTATTTCGGCACCCGTGGTCTTGTACCATATTGGCAATCCCATTCTTTCCCGATTATTACATCATTTTCAAATAGTAGAGTTTGGTTCGTTGATATTGGCGGGCAATGCATTGATCAATATGCGAAAACCGCTTTTGTGCAATGGGGCAAACATGGCTTATTCCAAGAAAGCTTTTGATGAAGTAAATGGATATGCAGGCAATGAACAAATACCAAGTGGTGATGATGAATTCTTGTTAAAAAAAATTGCTGCAAAATATCCAAATGATATATACTTTTTGCCAGATAAAAATGCGGTAGTACATACCCCTGCTATGTCTACTTTTAAGGAATTGGTGCAACAAAGGATTCGTTGGGCATCCAAACACAAAAATTACAATGCTTTTAATAAAGCTATTTTGGTAGCTATTTTTCTTGCAAATATGATGTTATATACCACTTTGTTTTTACCACAACAACCCTTGCATTATTTTGCTCTGTATTTTATCTATAAAACGCTTGTAGATGCTTGCCTTACAAGTATATATTTACAATATAAAATCAGCATAAAAACTTTAATTTATTTACCTATTATAGAGCTGTTATATCCAGTTTATTTAGTATATATTGGCTTTGCGGCAAATTTTATGAAGTATGAATGGAAAGGCCGAGTACAAAAGGCTTAAGCAAATGTTTCTTTCTTTTTTTTGAAAAATACCTTATTTTTGCTAATTATATTTTGATGAACTGGAAGAAAATTCATATCCGAACTACTTTATATTTTTTAGTATTTGTTTTGTGCATGGGCGTTGCAAAGGCACAACCAGTGGCCAACTTCACTTTTACCGATTCGTTATGCGGCAACAAAACGGTGAAATTTACCAATACCTCAAGCAATGCAAACAAGTTCTTTTGGTTCATTAAGGGTTCATTCCAAACTTCGACCAACCTCACCTATACTTTCGATTCTTTCAAAACGCACACGGTAACACTTATCGTGTCTGACAATAGTGGAAACACGGACACCGTGCAAAAAGAGGTACACCTGTTCAACTATCCGCAATTTACCATTAGCCCACCACCACCAGCGGGTTGCCCGGGCAGTGTTGTTTTTATATTGGCCACTTATAACTCCTCCTTTTTATACGATTGGAGTCCCACCAGTTATTTGAGCAATGGGTATGTACACAACCCCAAAGCTTCTCCAATATCCACCACCACTTACCATCTTTTGGTTACCGATACCGGTACCAAATGCTTAGCAACAGACTCTATAACTATAAGTGTAAAACCGTGTAATCTGCCTACAGCAAAGTTCACGCACAGCAAAATTACTTGCGGAAATTTCACTGTCTCGTTTAGAAACAACAGTACAAAAGCTTATGGGGTTTTGTGGAATTTTGACGACCCCAGCAGCGGCACTTCCGATACTTCATCAATAGATACAGTGGTTACACACACCTTCAGTGGGCCTGGTACTTATAAAGTTTTGCTCACTGCAATTGATAGTTTTGGGCTTTATCCTGACACCGTTTCCATGTATATCGGTGTTGACAGTGTGCTAAAAGCAAGTATTATAACTGCCGACCAAACTATATGTCCGGGTGATATTGTGCAATTGATTTCTAGTGTGAGCCTTGCTGGAGGTGGTGCGGTAAGTTGGCAACCGGGTACGGGGCTTAATGATTCTGTATCGGTAATAGTTTCAGCAACACCTACCAGTACCACCCGCTATAAATTGACCTATAGCCGTAACGGTTGCAGCGATACCAGCTCCGTATTGATTACCGTGCTTGCCCCACCAATTTTTGATATATTATTCGACACCGTTTGTTTTGGAACTCCTACTTTTATTCGTACCGCTCAAAATATTTCTCCTACCTTAAAATATTTGTGGAAACTTGGCGATGGCGATACCAGCACAAATAAAACCCCCATGCATACTTATGCTGCCGCCGGCGATTATAATGTTACCATCACTGCAGTACTGGGCTCTTGCTCGCAGGTATCATCACGAACGGTAACCGTTAAGCCACTTCCCGAAACTTCTTTCTCGTATTCGCCAAACGAAATTTTTATTGACAATTCCAATGTAACGTTTGTAAATGGAGGTAATGATATTGCCCGCCGTTTATGGGATTTTGGCGATGGCATTACAGATACTGATTCTGTTGTGGTTCACAATTTTGGGGATACGGGTTTATATAATGTTTCGCTTATCAATTTTAGTCTCTTTGGTTGTACCGATACCGTTTCCAAAACTATATTAATCAGACCTGTTATACTGCTTTTTGTTCCCAATGCATTTACCCCAAACAGGCAAGGCCCCATCGAAAATGAAACATTCTACCTTACCTGCAACGACCATTTGCCCGAGTTCCATTTTATTATATATAATAGATGGGGCGAAAAAGTATTTGAAACCTCCGACCAATATTTTGTATGGGATGGGACTATGAAAAACAAACCTCTGGAAACAGGGTTATATATATGGCGGATGAATTTCCGTATCTCAGCCGAGAAAGGCGAAACAAGAACAGGCGAAATAACCTTATATAGATAATGATGAGAAAACACAAATATCCGGCTTTTAAAACTATAATACTTACAACTGTTATTGTATTTTTTTCATCGTTTGTATATAATACCAAAGCAGATGTGGAGCTGATATGGAAAGCAGAAATTTTGCCCACCGGGAAACTAAAAAAGGGAGATACCGCATGGATAGTATTGCAAACCGATATACCCAAAGGCTTTCATTCTTATTCCAATGAGTGTACTGTGGACGATGGCCCTATCCTTACACAACTGATTTTTGAAAAGAAAAAGAAAAAAAAGTATAAATTAATTGGTAACGATATTATAGAAGGCGACAAGGAAGAAGTATATGAGGAAGTATTCAAAGCAAAGTTTACCAAAATAAAAGGACACATGCTGGTGAAAAGAAAATTTAAAGTAAATACCAAAATTATCAAGTTTAAAGTAATGACACAGGTATGCGATGAAAATGTTTGCGTGCTGAAAGAGAAAGATTTTGAGTTGAAAGTTTACTAATCAAATTTGTGAATGAAAAATATAAAGTATTTATATATATTATTATTTAGTTTTATCTGTGACCCAGCAATGGCCAAGGGGCCTACGCCGCCTGTTTTTACATATACAATTTCTCCTGGCAATTTAAAAATAGGACAAGAAGCTACAATCACTGTTACAGCTACAGTTATAAAAGGGCAGTGGATATACACACCGCTGTTTCTTGACAACCCTACGTATATAGAATTTGACCCAATGGATGGGTTTATATTGGTTGGGGATTTTAAATCACTAGGAGTACCTGAAAAACATTATGATGATTTGAATAAAGTATATGACCTTGTTTTTTACGACAAAGCTCAATTTATACAAAAAATAAGAATAACAAAGAATATAAATTTTATAAACGGTAAGGTTGGGGCCCAATCGTGCAACGATGGTGGTTGTACCATGGGCTATGGCAATTTCAAATTAGCAGTAAAAGTTATAGCCGATGGCAAAGGTTCAAATAATACTATTATTGATTCTCCAAAGAAAACTATTGATACAGCATCTCAAACTATTATAAATGATTCGAAAGATACCAATCACAAAACCGCCGAAATAAAAACTGCCCCTCCCACAAAGAAAAAAGTAGTGGACGATGACTTATTGGGTTTTATATTACAAGCATTAGCTGTAGGTTTTTTAGCCATCTTTACCCCATGTGTTTTTCCTATGTTGCCTATGACGGTTTCGTTCTTTATACGCAGTGCTGCCAAAGACGAAGAAGAAAAGAAAAGAGCAAAACGCAGGGGAATTCGCAGTGCCTTATTGTTCGGGTTATTTGTAATAGTTATATATACTATTCCGGGTGCTTTAATATCAGGAACCAAAGGACCGGAGTTCAATAATTGGTTAAGCACACACTGGCTGCCTAATATATTTTTCTTTTTAGTTTTCATGGTATTTGGATTCTCATTTTTGGGCTGGTTCGAAATTATTTTACCCAGCAAATTTGTAAATAAAATGGACAGCAAATCGAGCAAAGACTCGATAGGCGGTTTGTTCTTTATGGCTTTCACTTTGGTGCTGGTTTCCTTCTCGTGTACAGGCCCATTCGTGGGAAGTTTATTGGTAGAAGCATCCACGGGGCATTTTCTTAAACCCATCATGGGGATGTTCTTTTTCTCCTTGGCTATTGCATTGCCTTTTGTATTATTTGCTATTTTCCCGAATATGTTACACAGCCTACCAAAATCAGGAGGATGGCTTAATGCCGTAAAAGTTTCATTTGGGTTTTTTGAACTGGCCTTTGCCTTCAAATTTTTATCAATCCCCGATCAAACCTATCATTGGGGTTTATTAAGCCGTGATATATTCTTTGCTATTTGGATTGTTGTATTTTTATTATGGGGATTATATCTTTTGGGTAAAATAAAATTACCACACGATAGCGATACACCGCACATTGGTGTTCCCAGATTGCTAATGGCAATTATAGTTTTATCTTTTACTGTATATATGATACCAGGGATGTGGGGTGCACCTGTAAAGCTATTAGCAGGCATTACGCCGCCCATGCAGTACCAAGAATTTAATATAAGTGCTGGAAGTGCAAAATCGGAGACTAATTCTGATGACGGAATTGATATGAATACTGTGAAGTACCACGATTTGCATCAGATGCCAAATGGACTTAAAGGTTTTTTCGATTTTAAAGAAGCAAGTGCTTATAGTAAAAAAGTAGGTAAACCCATATTGATTGACTTTACCGGAAATGCTTGTACCAATTGCCGAAAAATGGAAGAATATGTTTGGGTAAAACCAGAAGTGTTAAGCCGTATGAAAGAAAATTTTGTTTTGGTATCATTATATGTTGATGACCGGCACAAACTTCCCGAAAGCGAATGGTACACTAGCAAGCGTGACGGTGAGATAAAAAAATCACTGGGCGAGCAATTGAGCGATTTTCAAATCACCAATTACCAAACCTCCAGTCAGCCACAATATATAATAACAGATGCAGATGGAAATAATTTGTTGGGTGACGAAACCGCAACTTATGATTCTGATGAACAAATATATATTAAGTTTTTGGACAAGGGTCTAGCTGCTTACAAGAAAAAATTTAACAACTAAGAAATATTTATGATTTAATTTTGGCAAATTCTATGATGAAACTATATCTCAAATTTGCAATTATTATATTATTTGTCAGTGCTTGTCGCTCTGGTATTAAAGGTGATAAAAACAGCAATAAAGCCCCACGAACTTTTTTAACCTGCGATACCATTAACCGTAGTGGGAGTAGCAGACTCTCCTCTCAAGTAAGGCTACAATGGTGGGGCGATGATGCCGATGGTTATATTGCTTCTTATAAGTTTTCGTTCGATGGAATCAGTTGGGTGAGCACTTCCAAGCAAGATAGTATTTTTAACTTACAAATCCCCCCAGGAAAAGACACTTTCGATTTCAGGTTTATTATAAAAGCTGTGGACAATATGGGCTTGGAAGATCCTATAGGTGCATCATTGGGCGTGCCTGTAAAAAATTCAGCACCTACAATAGATTTTATAACATCAAGTGGCAGTGCTGGTGCAACTACACGGAACCCTGTTAAAACATTCCCTGTCCTCAAATATTATTGGCAGACCAATGACCCAGATGGTGCCACAGATGTTGACCATATAGAACTGTATTTAAACGATACCAATAACACCCCTGTAAATGTATCCGCAAATTTTAATGAAATAACTATTGTGGCCAAAGACCCCAAACAAAATACCAGCGATTGCAATGTATTGCAAGGCAGTATCCAAACAATATCAGCCAACGTACTCAAAGGTTTGGTATTGGATGCCCCCAATATATTATATATACGTTCAGTTGATAAAGTAGGAGCAAAATCATTATATAAAGCATCTCAAAATATATTTGTAAAAAAGGTACACGGGCAAGTGTTGTTAGTTAATGGAATGTTGAGTAGTAGCGGGAAAATAACCGCCCAGCAATTTTATCAAGATGCATTGAAAAATATGAATATATTGTATTATGATACTTTGCTGAGCAATGATATTCAAAACAATAACTATACGGAACTGGCCCCTGATAATCAAACACAAGCCTTGATATTTGGCCTGTTCCCACATATTATCTGGTTTACCGATGATGCAAATACGTCACTCAATTTTGCAAAAAAAACACTCCCCACTTTCTTTACAAACAATGGGACAATATTTATGAGTGTGGCCTTCAATTCTTCATTCGATACCACCGCTAATTTCCTTGATTTTACGCCTGCCCGACAATTGGTATATATGCCCCAAGGGCAAACTTATAGGCTCAACAATACCTCCAATGTGGATCCTGTGGGCAGTGGCTGGCCTAATTTAGCAAGCAACGCAGCACCTTTTGTTTGCCGCCCCTTATATAAAGCGGATAACAATCAAAACTACAATTACGATTATATATATAATGCCCTCATCAATGTCTCTGGCAGCGTAAACAAAGCCTGGCAACAAGCCGACTCAACAAACGTGATGGCAAAACGTACCAAAGTGAGCAATAATAAAACCGACTTTATTATAACATCAGTACCACTCGAAAAAATAAACGGGAATAATAATATACAACAATTTTTGGATAAGGCACTGAAAGGTGAGTTGGGATTTTAAAATAAAAAGGTGAAAAAATAACGAACAAGGATTAACGATTTTGGAAGTAGGTGTCGGTTTAAGTTTATCGAAGACTGCATGGAGAAAACCCCTTAGTTTGTCTATCCTTCGATAAACTCAGGATGAGAAACCTTAAACTTCATAAATCATAAATCATCAATCCTTGTTCTTAAATCAATCTTAAGGGGGGTTCTAAAAATGAAAAAATGAAAAAACTTTTACCACATAGACACATAGAAAACATAGCAATTTCACATAGAACTATGTGTTTCACCTATGTGAACTATGTGTCTATGTGGTAAAAATGAATATTTAGAACTGCCATTAATAATTATATTTGCTAATATTATATGAACGATGAAATAGACCCCTTAGAAATGGATGTGCTCAATTGTCTTTATTTTGTTGAGCCATTTGAAACCATACTGGAAGAAACAGGTTTAAGCCCAGCAATAGCAGGCGATGTGCTAAAAATTCTAATTAGTAAAAAATGGGTAACTCCCATGAAGTTCGACGAAACCGAACAAGAATATATACGCAGTTTTATATATGATACTGACCACATGAACGATTACCGATACATGGCTACCAAAGAGGGCCTAATGCGGCATAATGGGGTTGAATAGAACTTCCCTACGCATTGCGAGGAGCAGTGTGAGAGCCAGTGTGCAGGCGACGAAGCAGTCTCCTAGAAGGCACGTTTCTCCTGAGATTGCTTCGTCGGAAGCCTTCTCGCAATGACGGACGTTTTTTGAATTATGAAAGATTTCTAATATTATAATACATTCAAAATTTGTTCTTTTACTTTTTCCAACTCATCTTTCATACCAACTACCAGTTGTTGTATCTCGAAATGGTTGGCTTTGCTGCCCATGGTATTTATTTCGCGTAGCATCTCCTGGGCAATAAACCCAAGCTTCTTGCCCGATTCCGCTTCATTGAGGTTTTGCAGAAAATAACTGAGGTGTTGTTGCAATCTGGTTTTTTCTTCAGCAATATCTAGCTTTTCTATATAATATATAATTTCTTGTTCCAGCCTATTGTTGTCTATATTTTCGGGTAATATATATTTGTTGAGTTGAAGTTGTATTTTTTCACGGATAGCGGTAAGTCTTGCTTGTTCGTAGGTAGCCACATTATCTAAATTTTGTTGCAGGTTACTGATACATGCTTTCAAATGATTCTCAATGGTTTTTCCTTCATCAGTTCTAAAAATATTAAGGTTGGTACAAGCTTCTAAAATTAGTTTTTCTGTAAGCGTCCAATCCTCTTCTGCAAGCTCACGGTCATTGGGCACAAGCACTTCGGGCAAGGTGAGCACTTGGTTATATATTCCTTTGGCTTCAAAATTCATATTTTTTGTAGCCGCTCTTATCTCTTTTATATAATTGGCCAATACGGCACCATTAATGGAGTTTGCCACCGATGCTTCTGCTTTATACTGCCAAGTTATATTACATTGTATGGTACCTCGCACAATATGTTGGTTCAATATATTTCTTATTTGCAATTCTTTGGAAGAAAGCAAACGGGGCACTCTTAAATTGAATTCGGCAAACTTGCCATTGAGTGTTTTAATTTCTACTTTGGCATGTAGCTTATCATTTTCAACTCTGGCAATGCCATATCCGGTCATGGATTTTATCATAGTGTAGTTTTTTTATATAATTTATAGTTTACCAAAAACACGCCTGCAAAAATAAGTAATGTGTAGCCTGCTTTTTCCAAGGTCATTTTATCTTCTCCAGCCATTTCGGCCAGCAATGTGGTTAAAACGGGCTGCAAATATATATAACTTCCCACCAAACTAGAACTTCCATGCTTTAGCGACCAAGCATTGAGAAGGTAAGTTACAAATGAAGAAGCTATGATAATAAATGCGATGTATAGCCAAATTTGGTCGGGAATCTCACCCCATTTTACTTCCGAAATTTCAACAAATCCAAAAGGCAACACAAATAAACTTCCATATAAAAATGTCCATTTTGAAACTGTTATGGGATTATATTTCGACATGAGTGGGCGAGAGTACACCAAATAAAAAGAATATATAATAGCATTGATTGTTATCATAATGTCGCCTGCGGATGTTTCGCTGCTAAATTTTAAATCGGGCCCGGCTATTAAAAGGGTGGCACCCGTAGTGGCAATCAATACGCCTGCAAGTTTGTTCCAGCTTAGTTTTTCTGTTCCATATATAGCGGCAACCACTACTACAAATATGGGTGTGCAGGTCATCAACACCGCTCCATTTATAGGGACTGTGTTTGCAAGTCCTTTAAAGAACAATAGCATATTTGCTCCCACACCAAATATACTGCATATAATAAATTTTATATGGTCCTTTTTATCAATAATTTTTTCTTTAACAAATAAACTGTGAATTAAAAGATATAACAATGCCGATACGGAAACACGCATCAGGATAAACCCAAAAGGATGAATATATACATTCATCACTTTGCGGGCTATAATAAAGGTAACTGCATAAATAAGTGCAACTACAAATAAGGCCAAGTGAACTTTGAAAGAAGTACTTTTTAAATTCAAGATGCGAAAATCGGGGAAATACTTAGTATTATCGTCCAAGAATTAACCACAGGGTTTGTCACAACGTAATACAGAAAATATAAAAATATTTACAGAACAGCTTTGTCTGTCACAAACTCATCTACCAATTCTTTGATAATGCCATCTTTGAGGCCCACATTGGGTGCATATATTTTTTTGATTCCTGCCCATTTCATAATAGAAAGATATATTTTCAAGGCAGGTTCTATCACATCGGCACGGTCAGGGTTTAGTTTTAATTTATATATCCGCTCTTTCATGGTATGGTCTTTAATCATATTGCTCAAAGACTTCAATTTTTCAAAACTTGCCGATTCGCGGTCGCCCATGCCCAGCATGCGTAGTGCTTTGTTGATATTGCCCCCAGTGCCCACTGCCATTAGCGATTTTAGATTTTTTGAGTTGGACACCACCCAACTGTGCATTTTATCCCACTCTTCATCTGCTACATTGCCATATAACAATCGCACCGTGCCGATATTGAACGATTGCGAATACACAGGTTCACGATCATGTATAACGGTAACTTCGGTGCTGCCTCCGCCCACATCTATGTTTAAAAAATCGCCGTCTTTTGGGAAAAAGTCCATCACCGATTCCAATATCAATTTGGACTCCAGGTTGCCATCTATAATTTCTATATGGATACCCGTTTCTTTTTCAATACGTTCAACAACTTCGCGTCCATTGGTGGAATCACGCATTGCAGAGGTGGCACAAGCCCGATAATGTGATACATGGTGCACTTCCATTAGCAGTGCAAACGACTGTATCGTTTTTAGCAATTGGTCTTCCTTGGCCGGTCCTATATATTTTTGACTGAACACATCATCGCCCAAACGTAGCGGAACACGAATAAACTCGGCACGCTTCAATTGGGTATTTCCGTTTTGCATCACCCTGTTAATGATGAGCCTCACGGCGTTTGAGCCAATATCTATCCCTGCAAGTTTCAAATTATATATATCAAGTGTAAATGAACTGCAAAAATGGTTGATATATGTTAAATCTGTGTGAACAAAGTATCAACGTAAAACAGTTTAAAGACAATAGCCTAAAGACAAAAGATATTTGTATCAAGAAGCTGAATAAGCCGAGAGACGAAAATATATATAGATGTGAGATGTAGCGTTGGCCGATTATATATTATATATTATCTTTATACTTTCATCTGTAATCTTTTGTCTGTTCTCAGTGAAACACCAGTACTTTTCCTACCTTGTGTTCCTGTGCATCGGGAGTGTTTGCGAAAATTAGATATACTCCTGTGTGGACACGTTCGCCTTTAAAATTTTTGATATCCCAGCTTGCCATTCCACCATTCGATTGTATTTCGTTCACAATGTTTCCAGCGGCATCGGTAATTTTAATATTCGAATTATCTATAAGTCCTTTTATGGTTACATTCCCTTGATAACCGGACTTTACGGGGTTGGGAAATATCACCAGGCTATCATAATTATCGGCACCTTTAGTGGCATCGCCTTTTAAAGATACCATCCCTTTGTCAGTAGCAAAAAACACTTCGCCAGTGGTGGGGTTCACCCCGATGCGTGATACATAATTTGATATTAAGGGGCTGTTGTCTTTGGTATAGTTTTTCAAAATCTTCTGCCCATCCGCACTTATCAAATATGCCCCGTTTCGTGTACCCACCCACTTGCGGTTTGCGGGATCCACGGCTACACAGTTAATCACATCCTCGCCAAAAAGCCACTGCGGTTTGCCATCTACTGTTATAACAATCCGCTGTGCATCGAAATTGTTTTTGGTAGAAAATATATTACTGGGGGAATAAAAAACCACCAATCCTTTTTTAGTAGCCACCCACATATTCCCATCTTTATCTTTTGCCACTTGCGAAACTTCTAAATCTGGCAAAAGCCCACTGCCCACATCGGTTCCCAATAATTTGGAACGTGGTCCCGCAGGATTATTATTATTACCTCCTTCATCAAAAACCAAAATGCCTTTTCCACGGGGTGCTACCAACCATTTCTGACCCAGGTCGTCCAATACTATATCTACAAACACATCAGAAATACCCGACAAGGAACCTAAATTATAAGATTCCCATTTATAATTGCTGTCCATTTTTACGATAACATCCTTGGTTCCAGGATTGGAAATCCAAAGATTTCCTTTCTCATCAAAAGTGAGTCCTGTTATCTGGAAAATGGAATAATTGCCCAGTTTTAATCTATCCAATTTGCAGCCATTAACCCCGGGTATAAAAGCTTGCGTAACTTTGTTGTTCACCATTTCTATCAGCCCATAACCAAATGAACCTATATATACTTTTTTGTTAAATGGGTTTACGGCTATTTTATAAAAATCCCGCATGGTATCCATTATAGGATCGGGCTGTGTGAAGTTGACCCATTTCTCACCATCGTAATGCGAAAAACGGTCGTTGCCATATAGTGGTGAAAATATTTGGTTAGGCCCTGTAGTGGCCGTCCACAAATCTTTTTCATCGAAACACATATCTGTTAAACTTTTGCTTGTGGGGCCATTCGGTATAATAAAACCTAAGCCTCCTGAGGCTATATATACAATCAACCCATATATATTATCAGCTATATAAGTATCGCCATTTTTAATTTGTATTGCGTGCTTTTTTTGCACCTCCACTAAAACTTTTACCACGCTTGCATTCTTTAAAATAATAATGCTGTCGCCTTTGTTCACCACTAAGTTTCCGTAGTTGCTTTCCAAACTTGTGAGCAGGCTTTTGCCTATATTATAATAAGTGCTAAAAACGCCACTATTATAACTTTGGAGCATACTGTCTATACCAGCAATAATTTGATTTTCGTGGTTTATAATTTGCGAACACCCGCTACCTTTATATATATATTTCCATTGGTTATAATCGGCCAGATTGGGGGATAGCATAGAGGCGGCAATAATACCCGTGGTGGTTGCAGCATATATAGAATCGTCTTTAATGGTGAGCGAATTTATCTCTACCGAACTGCCTCCCACGCCTAGGTTTTGGTATGATTCTGATATTTCACGCTTGTCCAAATCGAAACGCACAATACCAAAACTGCATGACAAATAAGCAAAGTTATTATAATAATATATATGGTTTATTTGCTTTTTGCCAATGATTGGCGTTTTCAATATATCGGGGTAATGGTGTACATTTTCGTTTTCTATAATATCTAAATTGGTATTGGCATAAGCCACTAGGAATAATTTCTTAGCTGCATTATATCTTATCAGCCTAGCCTCGGTTTCTCCCAATCCTTCCACGGTGGTAAAAGTGCGAACCGTATTATAAGCAGGGTCGTAAATAAACAGCCCACTATTGGTGGCCGCCCATACTTCGCCATTCCCTTCGGTTACATTGTTTACATGTGTAAAGGGCATGTGTGCTTTCCAAGTTCCAATTTTTTGTGCAGCCACATTGCCCAATAAAAACATGCACAAAATATATAAATTAATTTTCCTCATTACATACAAGATTTAAGAATCTAGAATTTGGTTGCAAATTACCACGAAGTTTTGTCAAAAAAAAAGATAATTGTTCAAACGGTCAAGTTATTAAAAATCACTGCATCGCAACTATTTTCTGCAACAATAGCTTCGAAATATTTTCATAGCTTTCTTTACTCCACCCGCCTACATGGGGTGTGAGAATACAATTGGGGTGACTGATAAGGTAGTCAAATTCAGCTTTTTCGTTCAGGTTAAAGGTCTCTAATTTTTCGTTTTCAAACACATCCAAACAACTGCCCTGTATTTTTCCGGATTTTAAATTTTGTACCAAGGCATTTGTATCCACTACTGCTCCCCTGCTCAAATTCATTATTATAATATTTTTTTTAAATGATTGCATAAAATTATTATTTGCATAATGCGTGGTTTCAGAATTAAGTGGCACGTGAAAAGATATAATATCGGCAAGCTCAAATATTGTGTCCAAAGTACTTTCTTTTATATAATTATTTTCGGCAACTGTTTTATATTTATCATACGCCAATACCTTTACACCAAAGCCTGCCAGCTTACTTGCAAATGCACTACCTGTATAGCCGTAGCCTATAATACCTACGGTTTTATGCTGTAGTTCAATTCCTTGATTTGCCTTGCGGTCGAATATATATTTCCGGATTTGTGCATCTCCAAAATTTATTTTGTGCAATAAGCTTAATAACATTCCCGCAGCATGTTCGCCCACAGCATTGGCATTGGCACCGCCGGCATGTATACACACAATATGATGTTGTTGTGCATACGTTTCATCCACATTGTCCATGCCCGCACCTGCCCTTGCAATAAATTTTAATTGCTTTGCATTCGCTAACAACGCTGCATCAATATTGGTTTTTGAACGTACAACTATTCCATCATAATGGTGGATGCTTTCTATAATATCTTTACGCGAAATATTTGGATTGTAATCAACCTCAAAACCTTTATCAAGCAAGCCTTCCTGCAAGCACGGGTGCATTTTTTCGATAATGAGGATTTTCATTATTGCGTATTTAATGGAGCTGCCAGTTGACTCTTTCTACGCAGCAAATTTCCAAACACATAATCTTGTAATATGATTGCTTCCTTATTGCCATTTTTAAATGCGTAATAACGGTCGGTATCATATTTAGCCGCTTGCATACTTATGGGGTCAAACTGTGCTTTGGTGCGTTCGCTCACATGTTTGGCATGTATCTTTAATACATCTGTTTTATTTCCTTTCTGCGTTACGGTCAATATCACCATCGGTTTTGAATTATATATAGAATCCATGTTTTCTAACAACGTTTCAGTACCAAAGGCTTCCGCTGAAACACCTTCGCCTTTTTTGCCATTGAAAAATCCTTTGATATAATATATAAAACCTGTATCAATTTTTGTAGTTAATGGCGGTGTAATAGTATAGCTTGAAGTATTATAATCAATCTGGTACGATTCTGATTTATTATCGGGGAACTCTAGTTTTACAGATTGTATATCGCCAGGTTTAATTCGGAACATTACTTTGCTACGCCATTTTTTTAAATCAGTTGGGAAATGCAAATTTGGCATGCCATCAAACCCAGGGACTTCACAGATAAATGGCTCTGAAGAACCTTCTAACAACATATAAGATCCATTGTGCTGCGAGTTGCTCTGACTTATATAATAGGTTTTAAAAATCTGGTTGTTTTTATATACTTCTACTTTGGTATGCGATGCCGCTATTAGCTTGATAACACCCTCCATTTGGCTTTGTGCAATGGGTGTTTTAACCTGTAGTTTTTGCAAGGTTTCAAACATTTGGTCCAGGTATGCATGGTAGGCTTCATAAGTTTTATTCACCATCCAAATGCCATTTATATTCTCGAGCAAAATATCCTTACCGTTTTTCTCAACCAAATATATTTTATTAATGCCTGACGTGTCTGTGATCGCAAAATCTTTAAGTACTGTTTTACTAAAGAACCATCCCTGCTTATTGCCCCAAAAAGCAACACAAAGAACAACGATAAATAGGAGGAGTATTATTATAGTGCGATTCATTTTTTTAGTAATTAGTAAACAGTGGTCAGTAAACAGTGGTCAGTGGTCAGTAAACAGTAGTCAGTGGTCAGTATTGTTGTTGCCGTATGGCACTAACTACTGTTTACTGGCTACTGTTTACTGTTTCAAGTATTTCGTTGCTTTCTGATAAAATTATTGATATAGGCAAATATAACCACCAGCAAAATAGGGAATACGATATTGAACCATTGGTACTGGCTTTTATATAGTTTTATTTTTTCGCGGTCGAGGGGTCTTATTTCAATTTTTTTGCTGCGGGCATCCATTAGTTTTGAGCCTTCCACCAAGTATTCGATACAGTTCATCAAAAACTTTTTGTTGCCATACGTTTTGGGCACTTGGTCGGTATTGTCGAAGCCTAGCGGTACTATTTGATTGCCACGCTGAAACAATACTTTGTTTTTGATAATATCCCCATCGGCAATAATGATCATTCGGTTATCATCTATATGGTTTTTATAATCGAGCAGTTTGGTAATACTGTCATTGCCATAATTTTTAAATATGGAATTAAATTTCCCTTCCAACAAAACAGCGGTAGGCAAAAATTCCCTGTTATATAACATCATATCTTGTTGTTTTACCAAACTTCCCTCAATGCTCAACAACACAGGAGCTTGCAAAGTAGTAGCATGGTTGCTCGAACGGAGCAAAACAGTTTTTGTCACACCTTCACGCCCAACGGTATCGAGTGTGCCGCCAAACATGCCAGCAACAGGTTCAAGATTTCGCACGATAGGGTGTTCGCTTTGTGTAAAGAATAAAGGTGCGAAAGTCCAGGGTTTAAATACGGGACGGGTGCCACCATTGGGCAGTTTTTCAGTAAGCTGAATTCGCGTACAGGCAAGATCTTTTAACAAAACAGGATTAAGCCGTACCCCATATCTGAACAGCATTTCTTCCAAACCGGTATTCACAATCGGGGCAAAGCTTTGTCCAATGCTTTTGAGGCTATCCATTTCGGCACGCACATTCTCGACCAACATTAATAGTTTGCCTCCATGCATCACATATTGGTCCAGTTTCGATAAATCATAACTCTCGAAAAACGAATCGGGTTTGGCTACAATTAAGCAAGCATATTTATTTAATTCTGATGCGGGAAAATCGCTGATTCTGATTCGTTCCACATCATAATAATCGGTAAGCTCATTGGTGAGACTTGCAGTAAAATCTTTTTCCAATTCGCCATGACCAACGGTATATGCAATTTTTTGCTTTTTAATATTTACACATTTTTTTAGTGCGTTACTTATATCATACTCTAAATTTTCAATACTTTGGTTTAAGGCAATTTCAGCGGGCATTCCAAACTGCTCACGCAAAAAATTCATGGGAAATTCTTTCGTTCCTTTATAAGAAACCAATGCACCGGGGAATATCGTTTTGCGAGAAAATTCATTTTCTTGATCTATCTGCAATGAAGTAGGCTTCAAACCCAAATCAATCAATTGCTGCAGGCGTGAATACCGTTCCTGCTTCTCTTCGTTGCTACCCGATGAGTCCATAATTTCGGTATTGGGATCTATAAACTCATACTGTATTTTACCATTAGAATAACTTTTGAATTCGTCCAAAGTTTCTTTCAATGATTGTTGTAGTCGTTTGAATCTGGCATCAAAATCACCTTCTAAAAATATTTTAAAATATACTACATCAGGTAGCGATGCAGCAATTTCTTTGGATGATTGTGATAAGGTAAAACGCTTCTCTTTGGTTAAGTCAAGCCTAATAAAATTAGTAGTCGCCACAAAGTTGAGCAATACCAAAAGTACTCCCACCAAGGTGATTTCTATTATAGCTTGCCTTTTGTAATTCTTCATATATTCATTACCATTTTCTACTTCCAAAAACAGTTTTACTTCCCCATAAAAATATAATAATCACACTAAAAAAATACAATACATCCCTGCTGTCCACCACGCCCACACTTATATTTTTATAGTGCGTTTCTATACTAAACCATTCTACCAATCTATCATAAGAACCAAATAATTTAAAATCGCTCAACAGGCTGAAAGCTTGATACAGAAAGAAACACAGGAACATCGATACCAAGAAACTCACAATTTGATTATCGGTAACGGCACTGGCAAAAATTCCGATTGATGCATATACCGCACCCAGAAAAAACAAACCTATATAACTTCCCATGATGGCTCCAGTATCGAGATTTCCAACAGGATTTGAAAGTTTATATACTGAGAAATAAAATATAATAGTGGGTATTAGTGAGAATAAAACCAATACAATGGAAGCAAAATATTTTGCCAACACAATTTGCCAATCGGTGAGTGGTTTGGTAGTGAGTAATTCTATAGTTCCCGATTTTTTTTCTTCGCTAAAACTTCGCATGGTGATAGCTGAAATCAAAAATATAAATACCCACGGTGCTATATTAAACAAGGTGTCCAGGTTGGCATAGCCACCATCGAAAACATTATAACCTGGGAAAACCCACATAAACAAACCAATGGCCAAAAGAAAAACTATAATAACCACGTAGGCTATAAGCGAACTTAAAAAACTCCTGATTTCTTTTACAAAAACACTATACATCTTTACTGATATTTTTTGTCAGGGTTTTAAATACATCTTCCAGTTTTTGTTTTTCCAAACTCAATCCCAATAAATTCATATTGTTTTCGTAGGCCACTTTGTTAATTTGTTCACGTATATCTGTATCGCAAATAAGTTTATATTGGTTGCTTTGTATATTTGATATACTTTTCACCCCTGCAATTTTTTTGAGCACGCTGTCATTAATTTCTTTCCCAAACTCCACGATAATTATATACTCTTCGATTTCTTGTTTTCCCAGATTTTCGGTACGGTCATCAGCAACAATTTTACCTTGGTTTATAATAATAACTCTATCGCACATAGCTTGTACCTCTTGCATAATATGTGTAGAAAGTATTACAGTGCGGTCTCTGCCGATTTCTATAATAAGTTTTCTGATATCAACTATTTGGTTGGGGTCGAGACCAGAAGTTGGTTCGTCCAATATCAAAACTTTTGGGTTGTGCAACATCGATTGGGCCAGTCCCACACGTTGCTTATAACCTTTAGATAACTGCCCAATTTTTTTATGTGCCTCGGGGGTTAATCCCACATTGCTGATCATCTCTTCGCAGCGTTTTTTTCCTTGTTTGCCCAAGCCATGTATTTGTGCCATAAATCTTAAATATTCACGCACGAACATATCGGTATATAATGGGTTCAGCTCAGGTAAGTAACCTATAACTTTACGCACTTCAAGTGATTGCTCCGTAATACTAAAACCACAAACCGTTGCAGTGCCTGATGTGGGCGGGATGTAACAGGTCAGCATTTTCATGGTAGTGGATTTGCCCGCACCATTCGGACCTAAAAAACCAAGCACTTCCCCCGCATTGGCCTCGAACGATATAGCATCCACAGCCTTTTGGGTGCCATAGTGTTTGCTCAAATTTTCTACAATAATCGACATGCTGTTTTAGTTCGCTTGCAAAAATACAGGTTTCTGTGAGTTACTTTGCAGCCCACTTTTTAGTTCCGTTTAGAAAGTCAGGTAACTATCTACTAACCAATAGCTTGCTTGTTGGGTATTTTTATATCGAAAATGGGTATCGACGCAAGGGTTGACACATCTTTAATGACTAGGTAGCAGCTATAATTGCATCTGGTCAGTGTATTTACATAAGAGTCCGCCAACTGTATTTCTAATACCTTTACACCATTCTATTATATTACTTTTATTAATATTGAGGTCTTTTTGAGCCTCCCGAATACAGCCCAAAGTTTTAATAAATTCAAATGTTTGGATTTTATTAAGATTGTGTGTATTTTTGCTTAATGAATATAAAGACAATTTATAAATGCTGGATTTTAATAATTGTATTTTCAGCTTTCTGTAGTTGTAAGAATAATGCAGAAACCCAAACACAAGAGAATAAGAAATTAATTCTCGAAGAAAATTCAGATATGTCAAAATTAATTCTGGCTATAAAGGAGAATATTGACAATTCACCAGAAAAAGACGAATGTGAAAAACCGCAAATAACAACAGACTCAGGAGGGGGGCTAGAGGTTTTTTATAAAATTAAAGGTATGGATGCTAATGCAATTGGAGCTGGGTCGTATATATCCTATAATTTCAATGAAAGCATTAAAGGCGATATAAATAATGATGGAGCAAGTGATTTTTTAGTTTTGACAGTGGAAACTTGTCCTCCTGCAAATGTCTATATGGCAGTATATGATATTTACATTAATAATGAAGGAAAATATAAAAACGTTGGTTCATTTCAGAGTGGCAGCAACCATTCTGAACATGTGCAGTTCAGCTATATAAAAAATGGAAAAGTATATGGCAGATGTTCAGATGATGGTGCTTATTTAAACTTAGAAAATAGAAAACCTGCTAAGGATGTTGTATATGAATTGGTAGGAAGTACTTTAAAACAGATTGGGAAATAGCAGGTTCTCTTGATTCAATATTGGGCTCAGTATTTTGATATAATGTCACACTTTATAAGTGCCCCGCAGGACCTAAGAAGTAATTCTTAGGTCCTGCTTCTATTCAGTCGCTTAGTAAGAAAGCTAAGCTCTCCAAAACATTAATACTATCAGCAAGCATAGCTTAATAATCTTCTTTCAATAGCACTTTTACCTTAAAAAATTGCCATCAGTACCATTTCCATCAGTTACTTTGCAGCCCACATGATTTTTTTGTACAATACTTTCATCGCACTCTACTCCCTAGCCGCAAAACTGATGGCCACCCTAGGCCACAAGAAGGCAAGTTTGTGGGTGAATGGAAGAAAAAATATTTGGACCGAGCTCAATTCATCGTATCCCGATAGCTATCGGGATAAAAAACTGATCGAATTCTAAATTTGAATAAGAAATGAGTAATCTAAAAAATATAATACTTTACAGTACTCCCACTGGCAATATTGAAGTGGAAGTGGTTTTTAACAAGCACACTTTTTGGCTTAGTCAGAAAGCCATGGCAACTTTACTTGCGGTAGAAGTGCCGGCAATTAGTAAGCATTTAAAAAACATATTTGAAACCAATGAGCTAGCGTTGAATTCAGTTGTTTCCAAAATGGAAACAACTGCCACCGATGGCAAAAAATACCAAACAACTTTTTATCGCCTTGAAGCTGTTTTAGCTGTTGGGTATAGAGTAAACTCTACACAGGCTACTCAGTTTAGGATATGGGCAACCAATACACTTAAAGAATTTATAATAAAAGGTTTTATATTAGATGATGAACGGGTAATAAAAGGCAAAGATGATTTGCTGAGTGATGAATTTGATAAATTTATCAGCACCAACAATATTTCTAATGTAAGTGATTTACAATCTCTGCGTTATTTCTTTTATGCATACATTACCGACCCAACAGTACGGGCAATAATAGACCAACAAGATTTTACCGAATTATATCACAACCCAACTTTTAATGTTGATGATTTTAGCCAGGTAGATGATGAGATGAAAAGGTTTTTACCGATGTATGTTAAAACATACGTTCCATTAAATAAATTTATTTCATAAATGCCAATATGAACTTTGAGTTATTAGTAAATACCATTCAGCAAACGCACAACACGCTTCAGCAAAGTGCATTGAAATCTGTAAATAAACACCTCACTATCCGCAATTGGTTAGTAGGTTTTTATATTGTAGAGTTTGAGCAAAAAGGCGAAGACCGTGCAAAGTATGGCGAAAAATTGCTTTCTGAATTAGCTAAGTCCGTTAATATTAAAGGACTTTCTGAAACCAATCTTAAACTTAATCGCCAGTTCTATAATATCTATCCTCAAATTCATCAGACGCTATCTGATGAATTGAAAAAGTTAGGTTTTGACAACAGCCCAATTCGTCAGTTGCCGACTGACGAATTTCATAATATTGAAAATAAGATAGTTACAATTAGTCAGTTGCCGACTGACGAGTTTCAAAACAATGAAAATCAACAGCTTACAATTGTGCATTTAACGAATGCACAATCTAAAGCTGTTAAGCCAACCGACCTGCAAGTGCCACCTGATAGGATAATTAATAGGCTTTCATTTACACATTTGGTGCTACTATTCCCCATAGCCGACTCTCTAAAACGGACCTTCTACGAAATAGAATGTATTAAAGGCAACTGGAGTGTTAAAGAACTTAAACGACAAATAAACTCTTTGTATTTCGAGCGAAGCGGTATGAGTAACAACCCGGAAAAGTTAAGCCGAATTGTACAAGAAAAATCGGTTGCATTAATACCAACCGACATTATTAAATCGCCTTTTACATTTGAGTTCTTAGGCTTAAAAGCAAAAGATGTAGTATATGAATCTGATTTAGAACAAGCATTAATAGACCACCTCGAAGAATTTTTATTAGAACTCGGACACGGTTTTTGTTTTGAAGCAAAGCAAAAACGAATTACCATTGGCGATAGATATTACCACATCGATTTAGTATTTTACCACCGTATTTTAAAATGCCACGTGCTTATTGATTTAAAGATGAAAGAAGCAGAGCATGAAAATATCGGGCAACTAAAAACCTACATTAACTATTACAAGAAAAACATAATGCTACCCGATGATAATCCTCCGGTAGCTTTATTATTAGTAACCGAAAATAATAAAGAGTTGGTTGAATATGCAGTTGCCGACTCCGACCAAGATTTATTTGTAAGCAAATACATACTCGAATTACCAACTACAAAACAATTAGAAGATTTTATACGCAAAGAATTAAACAACTAAAATGTTAGACAACATAACAAAGAAAAATATTGACGATTGCCGAGATGTATTGGTAGGAAAGGTTCCCGACCCTAAAAGCCAGATTGAGCAAATTACATTGGCTCTTATCTATAAGTCTATGGATGATATGGATAAGGAAGCCGTTGAAAAATTTAAAGGCAAAGCAAAATTCTTTACAGGCGAATATGCAAAATATGGTTGGAGAAAATTATTTGACCCATCGTTAAACGGAACAGATATGCTTGCGTTATACAGCGATGCATTAGAAAAATTAAATACCAATCCAAATATTTCCGAACTGTTCCGCAACATTTTTAAATGACAAGGGCAAATTAACGATGTTAGAAGCTAAGATAAAAGCCGAAATGGAATTTGACAAATACCGTGTTATTCAAGATAAAAATTACGAATCAGATTTTGATAAGGAAATAAAAAAACTAAAAAAGTGAGGTATGATCACCAACTCAAATAGGGGTTTATGATAACAAGATTAATTTTCACATACCCATTTCCATCAGTTACTTTGCAGCCCAATGGTTTTTTTGTACAATACTTTCATCGCACTCTACTCCCTAGCAGCAAAACTATTGGCCGCCGCAGGTCACCAAAAGGCCAAGCTATGGGTAGGTGGACGAAAAAATGCATGGTCACAAATCCCCATATCCCTTCGCCGCGGCGAACCGAATCCCAAATCCCATGTTTCCTGGTTTCACTTCGCCTCCCTCGGAGAATATGAACAAGGCCGACCACTCATGGAAAAACTAAAAGCCGAGAAAAAAGATTTGGTGATTGTCGCTACTTTTTTTTCACCCTCGGGTTATGAATATTGCAAAGACACGAAGCTGATAGATTATAAATTTTATTTGCCGGCTGATGTTGTTGCAGGAATAGGACTAATCCTATCAATTTTCATAAAGCCTAAAATTAGAAAAAATTTAAAAACACTAATTGCCCTGTCCCAAATAGTCACTAAATTTGGGACGAAAACAAAGTTTCACGAACACCTTTAAAATAAACACTTTGTGAGTAAATAAATCGTAATAATGGAAAGACCAATAGTAGAAAATAAGATTGCCCGATTGCTGAAATCACACCCAAAAGGAAGTGTTCTTTTTGTAGATGATTTTTTGGATTATGGCAATCCCGAAAGTGTTAAGAAAGCCTTGCTAAGATTGAAAGAAAAGGAAATACTTGTTCGTTTAGCTCACGGCATTTATTTGTATCCAAAAATTGACAAAGAACTTGGTATTCTGTTTCCATCAACCGAAGATATAGCCAAAGCAATTGCAAGACGAGACAAAGCAAGGATTGTCCCAACAGGAGTTCAGGCATTAAATAAATTGGGCTTATCAACCCAAGTTCCTATGAAAGTAGTTTATCTGACAGATGGAGCAACAAGAAGTATTAAAGTTGGAAAACGAACAATTACTTTTAAAAATACAAGTCCCAAAAATTTATTAGCACAAGGCGAAATAAGCAGTTTAGTAATTCAGGCACTAAAAACTATTGGTCAATCAAAAGTAGATGATGAAACAATATTGAAAATTCAAACGCTTCTTAAAAAAGAGAAAACAGAAAATATAATGAATGATGCCAAACTTGCACCAGCTTGGATAAACAAAATATTAATACAAGCGATTAAGTGAATACCAATTGGCTAACATTACCAAAAGAGAGAAGAATTGAAATTCTTAATCAGGCAACAGAATTAACAGGTTTGCCATCGATAGCAATTGAAAAAGATTGGTGGGTAACATTGGCATTGGACGCATCTTTTTCATTACCATACAGTAAAAATATTGTTTTTAAAGGTGGAACTTCTTTGAGCAAAGTATGGAATTTGATAGAACGATTTTCGGAAGATATTGATTTGGCAATAGACAGAAAATTTTTTGGTTTTGATGGCGACATCAGTAAAACGCAAATCAAAAATTTAAGGAAACAATCTTGTGAATTTATATCAACGACTTTCCTTGCCGACTTGACCAAAACACTGACAGAATGGAAAGCAATTGATGAATGTAAACTAATTGCTCAACCAGTAAAAGATTCAGACAAAGACCCACAGGTAATCGAAATTCATTACAACTCTGTAATTGACACATCAGAATATTTACCACAAAGGGTTTTGATAGAAGTAAGTTCGCGTTCATTAATAGAGCCAATTGAAGAAAGAAAAATCAACTCAATTTTGAGCGAAAATTTTCCCCAACAAAATTTCGCAACTGTTCCTTTTGCAATACCAACTGTGCTTCCACAAAGAACATTTTTAGAAAAAATATTTTTGCTTCACGAAGAATTTTCACAGGATGCTGAAAAAATCCGTATTGACAGACTTTCAAGGCATCTATATGACTTGGAAAAATTGATGGACACCGAACACGGAATTGAAGCTTTGAAAAATACAGAACTATACAACAATATTGTTGCTCATAGAGAAAAGTTTAATGCGTTACGAGGGCTTGACTATACTAACCATATTCCAAGTAAAATCAGCATTCTTCCACCAGACAGCGTAATTAATAATTATGAAAGAGATTATGAAACAATGACAAGTTTTATGATTTACGGAGAGCCGTTAAAATTTAACCAACTAATAAAAAGAATTTTGGAATTACAAACGAGAATAAATGAAATTAGCCAACCCTAAAAGTAAGCACAGATAAAATTGTTTTTAATCCCGATTGATATCGGGACCAACGCTTCAAAAAAAGACAATAGAAGAAAGTAATAATTTATAGCTAATACCAATGAGGGATATAAATTTAATCACATAATAATGCGGCTCTTTATAATGAATGGATACAGCTAATCTACAAAGATTAATTTTCACATACCCATTTATATCAGTTACTTTGCAGCCCAATGATTTTTTTGTACAATACTTTCATCGCACTCTACTCCCTAGCAGCAAAACTGATGGCCGCCCTAGGCCACAAGAAGGCCGCTCTGTGGGTGAATGGAAGAAAAAATGTGTGGACTGAAATCCCCGAATTCCTTCGCCGCGGCGAACCGAATCCCGAATCCCCAATTGCTTGGTTTCACTTCGCCTCCCTCGGAGAATACGAACAAGGCCGACCACTCATGGAAAAACTAAAAGCTGAGCGAAAAGATTTGGTGATTGTCGCTACTTTTTTTTCACCCTCGGGTTATGAATATTGCAAAGACACGAAGCTGATTGATTATAAATTTTATTTACCGGCTGATACTTTAGCAAATGCCAAAAAGTTTATTGAGTATATAAAACCCACCCAAGTATTTTTTGTGAAATACGAATTTTGGTATCATTATTTGCACGTATTATATATTAAAAAAATTCCTGTATATTTAGTATCAGGATTATTTCGCCCCAATCAAATATTTTTTAAATGGTATGGAGGTTTGCACCGTAAAATGTTATCATACTTCACCCATTTTTTTGTGCAGAATGAGAACTCGAAAAAACTATTACAATCGCTAAACTATAATAATATAACCGTAACGGGAGATACCCGATACGACCGCTGTTTGCAGATAGCAAATACTCCTTATTCCAATGAAATTATACAAGACTTTGTTGGACAAAATTTCTGTTTGGTAGCAGGAAGTACTTGGGCAGAAGATGAAAGTTTGTTTGCAAATTTATCTGGTAAAATTATCATCGCACCGCACGATATTTCTCGTTCAGAAACATTATATAAACAAATTCCGAATTCAGTTTTATATTCAAACTATCATAACAATTCCGATAAACAGATTCTGATTATTGATAATATAGGAATGTTGTCAAACATATATCGTTATGCCAGTATCGCTTATGTGGGCGGTGCTTTTGGCAATGGATTGCATAATATTATAGAACCATTATCGCACGGCAAGCCCGTTATTTTTGGCCCAAAAACAAATAAGTTTCCTGAGGCGGCAGAAGCGGTAGAAAATAATGTGGCCCATCAAATAGAAACTGCGGAGGAGTTATATAATATCGCTGAGAAATATATAAGTGATGGATATTATTTGAAGGAGCGACAGGATAAGGCGAAAGATTTTGCAGTGGGGAATGAGGGGGCGGTGGGGAAAATTTTTAAAAGTTTGTCATCTTAGTTATTTTGTCATCCTGAGTTATTTTGTCATCCTGAGTTTATCGAAGGGCGACAAAATAGAAGAGTGCTCTCCATGTCGCCCTTCGATAAACTCAGGGTGACAGTGTGTGTTTGTCATGTTGAGTTTATCGAAACATAGACAAACAGGAAGAGTACTCCCCATGTCGCCCTTCGATAAACTCAGGGTGACAGTGTGTGGTATTAATACTGCCCCGTCCGCAATAAAACCAAGGTACACGCTTCCATATATTCAATATTGTTTTCATCCAATAAACTATATAATTCTTCGTTCTCAGTTCCAGGATTAAATATAATACGTTTTGGTTTTAGTTGTATCAAATCATTATAATACTGTTTTTGTATTTGGGGATTTATATATAAGGTGACCGTATCAAAATTTTCGTCTTTGGTCCGCCGCGGCGGATCATTGATAAATTTTACGCCATCAATTTCTCCCTTTTTTATAGTAAGCAAAACCACCTCATGTCCATGACTTCTTAACAGTTTAAAAGCTTTATACGCATAGCGTTCGGGATTAGGACTTGCACCAATCAGTAATACTTTTTCCATTTCACAAAATTAAATATTAACATTGCAAACTCAATGGAAGAAGTAATAATAGCCTCCGAAAAATTGCACCGCTTTGTGGTTCAAGTGTTTGAACATCTCGGTTTCTCGAGTGAGCATGCACTGCAAGGAGCAAATGCACTTTTAGACGCCGATTTACGCGGAATTGACTCACATGGTGTGGCGAGATTGTCGGGTTATATCAGATTATTGGATGCAGGCCGTGCCAATGCAAAACCGAATATAACAATAACACGAGAAACGCCGTCAACTGCCAATATTGATGCAGACCTTGCTCTCGGTTTGGTATCGGGTGCTTATGCGATGAATGTGGCTATTGACAAAGCAGAAAAAGTGGGAAGTGCTTGGGTAACGGTGCATAATTCCAATCATTTTGGGATTGCTGCACACCATGCCATGAAAGCCTTGCCGCATGATATGATAGGAATTGCTATGACCAATGCGAGTCCGCTTGTGGCACCTGCGGGTAGCAAACAGCGTATGCTGGGAACGAACCCGATGTGTTTTGCATTTCCCTCTAGAAATCAAAATCCAGTAATTGTGGATACTGCAACATCAGCCGCAGCAAATGGGAAATTGGAAATTGCCCAACGTAAAAATAAACCGGTAGTTGAAGGTTGGTTGCAAACGGAAGATGGCAAAAATACAACAGATGCGAATGCTTTAAAAAACAAAGGTTCGCTACTACCCTTGGGGAGTTTTGCAGAATTGGGATCTCATAAAGGATATGCTTTGGGTGCGGTAGTTGATATATTTTCGGGTGTGCTGGGCGGTGCCAATTTTGGTCCTTTTGTCCCGCCTTTTGTGAGTTTCTTACCAGTACTGCCCAATGCTCCCGGTAAAGGCATAGGGCATATATTTGGGGTGATGCGTGTGGACGCATTTCAAGAAAAAGAAGACTATTATAGAAATATGGATTTGTGGATCGAAACATTTAAAAAAGCAATCCCTATTGATGCAGAAAATCCTGTGCTGATACCCGGAGAGCCTGAGCATGATTGTGCTATAGAACGTATGCTCTATGGAATTCCGCTGCATCAAGTAGTGTATGATGATTTAATAGAAATAGGAAAGAAATATAATATAATACTTTAAAAGTTTGTCATGTTGAGTTGTTTTGTCACTCTGAGTTCATCGAAGAGCGACAAAATGAAGAATGCTTCCAAACGCCGTCTTCGATAAACTCAGACTGACAGCCTTTTTTACAAAAAATATAAAATACTAAATGAAAAATATAAAATTTGCATTAGTCGGACACGGAAAATTATCCAAAATAGTTGAACAAGTTGCCACAGAACGTGGGCATCAAATTGGGTTAATCATCAACTCAAAAAACCTGCATGAATTTACCAAAGAAAATATATCTAAATGCGATGTAGCTATCGAACTTACTTCACCTGAAAATGCATTTGACAATATATTAAAATGTATTGATTATAAAATCCCTGTTGTATCTGGTACAACAGGATGGTACACCCATTTGCCCGATGCAGAAAAATATTGTAAAGAACAAAATGGAAGTATGTTGACGGCTACAAATTTTAGCCCTGGTGTGAATATATTTTTTAAGATTAATGAGCAGTTAGCAAGTTATATAAATAAGTTAAAAGACTATCATATATCAATTGACGAAACACATCACATACACAAAAAGGACCATCCAAGTGGAACAGCATCAACCTTAGCTTCTGGAATATTTGAAAATCACAAAGACTATCATATTATCAAAGCTTTTTTAGAAAAAGAAACTGTAGAAGTGAAATCTGGCGAATTGCCCATTTTATCTAGACGTGACGGGGAAGTTCCGGGAACACATCAGGTGAATTATGATAGTGCTATTGATTCCATACAAATTACGCATACTGCCCATAACCGCAATGGATTTGCTTTGGGGGCAGTATTGGCTGCAGAATATATATATAATAAGCGGGGTGTTTTTTCGATGGGGGATGTGTTGGGGTTGTAGGTATTATATATCATTTATTCTAAAAAATTAACAAAAACTCATTACCGTCATTGCGAGGAACGATGCGTTGGCTGTGTGCTTGAGTGACGTGGCAATCCCATTGAGTGTATGCTCGGCGAGATTAAATTATCGAGCACACACGCCATGGGATTGCCACGTCGGAAGCCTCCTCGCAATGACGCTTAAAATCAACATCTCCAATCTTTCCACACCAACCCGTGCAAAGTTTCTGCAAAAACAAATAGTTCGATTTCTGCTCTTGGCAAATAACTTTGCACCCTAATGGCAAAATCAACATATAACGAAGACAGCATACGGTCGCTTGACTGGAAGGAGCATATACGCCTAAGGCCGGGTATGTATATCGGCAAGCTGGGCGACGGATCGGCAATGGACGACGGAATCTATGTGCTTGTGAAGGAAATTATCGACAACAGCATTGATGAGCATGTGATGGGTAATGGCAAAACCATAGACATCAGCATTACCGACCACAAAGTATTGGTGCGTGACTATGGCCGAGGTATCCCATTGGGCAAGGTGATTGACTGTGTGAGTAAAATAAATACTGGGGGTAAATATGACAGCAAGGCTTTCCAAAAAGCTGTGGGGCTAAATGGTGTGGGTACTAAGGCGGTCAATGCTTTGTCAGGCTATTTTAAAGTGCAGAGTGTGCGTGATGGTCGTACAAAAATTGCAGAATTTGAACGTGGTGTGGTGTTGAAAGACCACAAAGAAGCCAAAACCAGTGAAGAGAATGGGACTATCATTTCTTTTACACCTGATGAAACCATATTTAAAAACTACCGGTATATCCCTGAATTTTTAGAGAACCAAATTAAGAACTATGCATACCTCAATGCGGGTTTAACCTTATATTATAACAAACAAAAATTTCAATCGAAAAATGGCTTGTTGGATTTGATGACCGAAAAAACCAACGAGGACAATAACCGCTACCCTATCATACATTTGAAAGGCGATGATATAGAAGTTGCCTTTACCCATGCCGACCAATATGGCGAAGAGTACTATGCATTTGTTAATGGGCAGCATACAACCCAAGGAGGTACGCATCTTTCAGCTTTTCGTGAGGCGATGGTGAAAACCGTTCGTGAGTTTTATAAAAAAGATTTTGATGCTGCCGATGTTCGTGCTTCTATTATAGCTGCTATATCTGTTAGGGTGCAAGAGCCCGTGTTTGAAAGCCAAACCAAAACCAAACTCGGTTCTCAAAATATAGCTCCGGATGGCCCAACGGTAAAAATGTTCATCAACGATTTTCTTAAAAAAGCACTTGACGATTTCCTTCATAAAAACCCCACCGTGGCCGATGCCCTGCAGAAAAAAATAATGCAAAGCGAACGCGAAAGGAAGGAGATGGCGGGCATTAAAAAACTGGCAAACGAACGTGCAAAAAAGGCAAACCTACATAATAAAAAATTACGCGATTGCCGTTTTCATTTAGGCGAAGAGAGTGATGATAAAACTTTAGAAACTACGCTGTTTATTACCGAGGGAGACTCAGCAAGTGGTTCGTTAACCAAATCACGCAAAGTGGAGACACAAGCCGTGTTTAGCCTGCGTGGTAAGCCACTTAACTGTTATGGACTCACCAAAAAAGTAGTGTATGAAAACGAAGAATTTAATTTATTACAACATGCACTTAATATAGAAGAAGGCATCGAAGGATTGCGTTATAATAGAATTGTAGTTGCCACTGATGCCGATGTGGATGGTATGCATATACGTTTGCTATTGCTTACCTTCTTTTTACAGTTTTTTCCAGATATCGTTCGTAACGGCCATGTGTTTATTTTGGAGACCCCTTTATTCAGGGTGCGTAATAAACAAAAAACCATGTATTGCTATAATGAAGAAGAAAAACAAGCTGCTATGAAAGAGCTGGGTGCAAAGCCCGAAATTACACGCTTTAAAGGTTTGGGGGAAATATCACCTGGAGAGTTTGAACAGTTTATCGGTGATCGTATGCGGTTGGTTCCCGTCTTCCTAAAATCAGAAACGAATATCCAAAAAATGCTCGAATACTTTATGGGCAAAAACACGCCTGACAGACAAAATTTTATTATAGAAAATTTGAGGGTGGAGTTGGATGATTTGGTGGAGGCATAAATTGTATTTTATTTTGTGGGTTGGTAGATTTGACAACTTTGCCTTCAGCGACGCGGGCAAAGTTGTCAAATCTGTGTGTGGGTTGGGACGAAGCATTGAATAATTTTTTCGCACGGGCAGTCACTGTCTGAATCACGGATTACACGGATTAAAGGATTAACACTGATTATAATACAATGAAAAAACTATATATCGATATTGACGGCATTATACTTAGTACACGCCCAACAAAGGCTGCAAATTTTGCTGTGCCTTTTATACATTATATTATAGAAAATTTCGATTGCTATTGGCTCACCACCCATTGCAAGGGCGATACAGGCAATG
Organism: Chitinophagaceae bacterium; assembly: GCA_043750035.1. Classification (GTDB taxonomy): domain Bacteria; phylum Bacteroidota; class Bacteroidia; order UKL13-3; family UKL13-3; genus CANJUD01. The sequence continues at coordinate 6,017 of JAYVCI010000050.1, read as the reverse complement.
CCCTCAAATATCTTAAAAAATATTTTGATGAGGATACCATGTCACTATTACAAAAAATAAAACCGACCAATTGGAAAAATCAAAAGACAGAAGCTATAGATTTTACTTCCGATTTTTTATGGATAGAAGACAATCCAATGGGTGATGAAAGGGCAGTTCTAAAAACCCTCCCGATAGCTATCGGGACCGCTACTGACAGATTATTATTGCTAGAAGAAAATAATCCAGATGCGTTATTACAATTGATATCTATTCTCAGAAAAAAATAATATATATCATATTATGGAACATCAAAAACCACCATTACCGCAACTTACGTTTGAAACTGTCACCCAAAAAGTAGATTTGACAAATCTGCGAACGCATGTGCGGGGGACGGGTTGCCAAATCAGCTTCTGTGTAGGTATGAAGAACAATTTGTGAATATGAAATATATAATTATACTCTGTATCATATTTTCTGTTTTATCGAGCCGTGCTCAAAGGCGTATTAAAAAATATGTAAAAGAAAACGCTGTTTCAATTAAAACCATCGAACCCGACTCTACTAATTATAGTGACTTAGAAGCAATTGGAAATGCTATTGGTGATGCAAAAGTGGTGATGCTGGGAGAACAAAATCATGGCGATGCTTCTACTTTTTTAGCTAAGACAAGACTGGTGAAATATCTACATGAAAAGAAGGGATTCAATGTCCTTGCTTTTGAAAGTGACTTTTTTGCACTCAACTACGGATGGGATTGTTTGGAAAAAGAAGAGAAAAAAATAGATACTTTCCTTATGAAGAATATCTTTCAAATATGGACTTATTGTGATGCGTGCCAAAATTTATTTTACGATTATATTCCCAAAACATATAAGACACCCACACCGCTAATTATATCAGGTTTTGACAACCAAATGTCCCTCAGTTATTCATCAAAGAATCTTGTTGCAAAGCTTGACAGTAGTATGAGATCCTTGAAGCTGCCTATAGTTGACAGCCCTAAATATTCCACAGAAATAGTCCCACTTTTATCTTCACTGATAGATTGGTATTCTCAAGAAGAAAAGGATACTAATTTATTTAAACAATATGCGTACTATTTGAATATGATAAAAGACCAGCTAGATACAAGAATAAACAAAGATAATTTTTGGTATTGGGTTGTAGAAAATTTAATACAACTTAATCAAACTATTAAAGCAAAAGGCGAAAGTAATAATAGAGATTATCAGATGTCTCAAAATTTAGGATGGATAAGTAAAAACAAGTTTCCATCTGAAAAAATCATCGTTTGGGCGGCTAGTTTACATATATCAAAATATTCAGAGAACTATGCTGAAAAATATAAACGAAATGATACATCTATGGGAACTTATTATACTAGCGATACGGCAGCACTGAAGAATACATATATTCTTGGGTTTACTTCCCATCACGGAGAAGAAGGCATGCTAGGGCAAGAAAGGAATACCATAAGAAGTCCGCAATTGAATAGTTTGGAAAATTGGATTCATAAAAAAGACAAGTATTCATTTATTGATTTTAATAAATACAATCAGTTATATATGAATAAGCAAGAAGCATTCAATATGTCAGGATTTGGACACTACAATACAGATATGTATTGGACAAAAATATTTGATGGTGTGTTTTTTATCAGAGAAATGCGTCCTTGTAAAAATGCTATTCTACGTTAAAAATTATTCACATACCGAAAATGCACCAGATTTGAATATTCGACTTCAAATTCGTTACAAAAGTCATCGACTTTTAGAAAAATTTCTGTAATTTTATACCGTAGCATTGTAAATTATGCTGTTTATTTGCAGCATGCCTGTCGTACTAGAATTATTTCATCATTATTTGGATAATAGCTCCAATTGGTTATACCATCTGCTGCAACCTATGCAGCAGGTTGCTTTAAAAGTAGCTGCCCCTGTTTATATAAATCCCCACTTCGATTTGAAAGGAGGGAAAATACCGATGCGTAATAATCTAACTGCCGACCCATCTGGATTGCTGGGGAACATCAAGCACAAACAAAATATAAAACATATAAAAAAATGGATGCTGGAAAATGCAGATCAATTCGATTTGGTGCATGCCCATTTTTCAATGGTAGGTTGGGAGTATATGGAAGTGTGCAAGCAACTCCATAAAAAATTGGTGGTCTCGTTTTATGGCTTCGATTATGAATACCTCCCGCATGTAGAACCTATTTGGCAAATCCGCTACCAACACATGTTTGAAAAGGCAGATGTGTTTATATGCGAAGGGCTGCATGGCAAAGAAACCTTGATAAAAAAAGGATGCCTTGCACACAAAATATATATAATACCGCTGGGTGTGGATGTGCCCCAGATTAAACCCGAAAAACATAAACTTGCCAACGAACTAAACTTAATCCAGATCGCAAATTTTAAAGAAAAGAAAGGACAAATAGATACCTTGGTTGCTTTTGCTGCTGCTTTGGATACTTGCCCCAATATGCACCTAACCATGGTGGGCGATGGTGCCAAAATAAATGAATGCAAAGAATTTGCCGAGTTCGATAATATACAGGAAGAAGTTACATTTATTCCACACTTGCCTTTTGAAAAACTACCTGAGCTATTATATAATAACCAAGTACTGATACAACCCAGCAAACATACCACCGACTACGACTGCGAAGGCGGTGCACCTGTGGTGTTGCTGGATGCGATGGCTCATGGATTGCCCATTATATCAACCAAACATTGTGATATTCCACACATGGTAAAAGATGGCGAAACAGGATTATTATCTGCAGAAAATGATGTACTATTTTTGCAAAAACATATTGAACAGTTTTATAATATGGACAGTGATAAGTATCACACTTTTTCAAACAACAGTTATATCCATACCAAACAAAATTTCGACCATATAATCTGTTCGCAAAAATTAGAACATTTATATATAGAACTATGCAAATAATTGTTGCTGCATACAACCGCCCCAAGGCATTACACAACATGCTAAAATCCTTGTGCAAGGCCACAAAGCAGGCCAGTATAGCACTAACCATCAGCATCGATTTTTCAGACAGGCAAGCAGAAGTGTATGCTATAGCAAATGGTTTTGAATGGGAATTTGGGGCTAAAAATATTATACAGCATGATATACATTGGGGATTAAAAAAACATATATTAAACCTCATTTCTAAAATAGAAAAACAGGATACCCCTACTTTAATTCTGGAAGATGATTTATATATAACAGATAACTATCACCAATATATACAAGAAGCGACAAACTATTACCATACTTACAAAAATATTTGCGGCATTTCCTTATACCACCATCCCTATCATTACCTCACGGAGTTGCCTTTCTGGCCTGTATTTGATGGCAGTGATGTTTATTTTATGCAGTATCCTTCATCCTCAGGTTTTGTATTGTTTCCTTGGGCAGCAAAAGAATTTTTAAACTGGGTAGAAAATAAAAATGAGGAATATTTATATACTTTACCCATGCCCGAAAAAATAGCGGCATGGCCCTCAAATTCTTGGAAAAAATGGTTGTGTGGCTGGATGGTGGAACATGATAAATACATGGTATACCCCAGGGCATCGTTTACCACCAATACTGGTGCCGCAGGCGAACACCACCGCAAAAGGAGTAACCAGTTCCAATCAAATTTATGGGTAGGGTTTAACAGTAATGCTCGATTCAAAACGCTTGCTGAGAGTATGGCAGTATATGATAGTTATATGGAACATATCCCCATCGAAAACACAAGTTTTGATATATACGGCCAAAAAAAGCCAATACATATTTTCACTGAAAAAGTACTCACCTCACAAAATATTCCCAACCCTGAAAAAACATTCGCCCTAGATTTCAAACCTCCAGAACTCAACTATATCAATACTTTGGAGGGGACAGGATTAAACTTGGTAAAGTCTGCAAACAAAAATATATATAATATCGTGCCCCAGCATTTGGTTAATTATTTTATCCCGCAAAGTTCACCCGGGTTGTGGTTGAGGAATTGGATTAGGGGGAAGGTGTGAGAATAGCATCGCAATTTGCTCTATCTTTTATCATCGTTATCCCCATTTGTATCATCATCTCCAGAAACCCCACACCAAGCAAAAACTATATTATCAGGATATTTTTCTTTATAAAAGTTAAACCAATATTTTTTTGTTAATTCTATCCTTTCATGGAAACTTTTATTTGTGGTTTTTTTTGATTCTGGAATGTGATTAATTATACGACCGAAATTATTGATCGAATCTTTATAATAAAAGTTAGGTCTTAATAAATGTAGATGAAATATTTCATCCACTTCTACATCAGGAGAAAAACATATTTTAGGAAATTTATTAGCTAATATCAATAGCATTTTATATCTTAAAATCGCGGCCTTAATTCTATCAGGTTGTTCCTTTAGCTTGTTACTAGATTTAAGAACTAAACTATTTAAGTTGATTGAAAATGTTACTTCTTTCGGATTCATATTACTATATTTTTATTTGATAAGATTGAGTAAAAAATACATTTACTTTTTCTTTGTTTTTCCCTTTTTCTATAGCACCTGTATTTTTAATATTCTCATGGCTAAAATTAAAACTATCATTTACTCTATACCCCAAAGCTATTGAACTTTTAATATTACTGCCATTATGCCACAACCCCATCATTTCAAATTCTTGTAGTTTTTGGCTGAGAGGATTCCTTTTCATTATTTTAGCAATTATCAATTCATACGAATTTATTTTTCGATTTAAGGAATCTATTTTTCTTACCATCAGATAAATTAAATCTGGATTTTCAATCCTTAATTTACCAACTTTTATTTTGTTATCTGCATACAAGGTTACTGCATTATCTTTTGAAATCTCCAGGCCAAAATAATAAAAAATACTTTTATCCATAGATACTGCAATATATTTTCCAGTTAGGGAATCTATTTGACTTTTACTGGGGATAGAATCATGGTTGAAGAAAAAGTCTCCAGAATTATTTCTTTCTATTTTATTGTTTTTGAGAATCACATTAACACTAAAGCAATCGGATTTCAGATTCCTTATAGGATATTTCTTTGCGAGTAGCTTATTAAATTTAGATGATGAAAAAGGAAAAGCATCATATCTATTTGCACTGCAATATGATTTGTTAAATTCCGCCCAATAGGTTAATGCATTAGCAATGAAAGTGACGCAGTTCTCTCCTTGATGATGATGATCACAGTCCGCATGAAATTTATTTAGCATAAAAAATACAAGAATTTATAATAAATTGCAATATTATGCAATTTTTCAATATTAAATTGCTATTTATTTTTGTGGCATACTAAAGTTAAAACCGGGGAAGCTGAAAACCGTTTAGAGTAGGCAATTTCAAACTTAAAAAAAAATAATATCATGACACATTCAGAAGAAAAAGAAGATTTTTGGGGCAATAAATACACCCAGCACCAAGACGACAAGGGAAATGAAACTGGTCGTTCAGAGGACAAAGAAGGTTTTTGGGGCAACAAGTATCGCCATACAGAAAGTAACTCTTCTTCTTCACGGTCAAGTATCGGACAAAGCAGGAGAAGTGGACATACGGGTAGTTCTGGACACAACAGTGGGTCTTCAAGCGGTAGTAGCTGGTGTTATTTGACAACTGCTTGTGTTGAGGTAATGAAACTTCCTGATGATTGCTACGAACTTCAAACTTTGAGAAAATTTCGGGACGAATATGTTATGCGAAAACAAAACGGAGCTGAACTCATTCAAGAATATTATACAACAGCTCCGAAAATAATTTCAGCGATAAAGTCAAACGAAGACAGTGACAATGTTTTTAGAAGCTTCTATTCCGACATAAAGAATGCAGTAACATTGATAGAAGAAGGTAAGAATGAAGAAGCATATCAGCTTTATACAAACTTTGCAGTAAAACTTAAAAGGCAACACCTTGAATGAACAGCTTGCCAGCCGCTAACATATAAGGATTAAACGCAACTCCGCTTGAAGGCGGAGTTGCGTTTAATCCTGTGTTGAATGACCCTTTGG
>JAYVCI010000049.1:0-11099 GCA_043750035.1 Chitinophagaceae bacterium | reverse complement strand
TATATATATGGATATCAGAATGGGAAAAATGAATGGCATTGAAGCTACAAAATTGGTAAAAAAGTACTACCCTGAAATAAATATTATCGCAATTTCTATTGAAGAGCACGAGGAGTATGTTAATAGTATGTTACATGCAGGTGCTGTTGGTTATATTTGTAAAGATGCATTTCCTGAAGAAGTAATACTCGCAATTACGGATGTATATGATAAAGGATTTCATTTGAATAGAATTGTTACTCCAGAATTATTGGACAAGCTGGGCATTAATACCAAACCGCTATCAAAAGAACTAATTAATTTAACTGATAGAGAACTGGAAGTACTTATACTGATGTGTATGGATAGAAGCACCAAGCAAATTGCCGAAGAGCTTGGCATGGCAACAAAAACCGTTGATAAACACAAAGAAAACTTGTACCGCAAAACAAACACCCATACATCAAATGGTTTGGTAAGCTTTGCATACACAAATAAGCTTGTTGCTTAAACAATATAATACTATTCGCAGTGGTATTATATAAATGACTGCCTATGGCCATTCATTGGAAAGGGTAATTGATTGGGGCGTGCTGCACAGGAAAAAAGTGATGGGGAAGGGGAAATAAGAATATTTATTTCCTGTTAAAACTATAACAAATGTGAACCATCACACCTATATTACTATAGTTATTGGTGTAAGCTAGAGATTTAGTGGGTTCGTTTGGATTGCCTGTAGTGGGAGCATCGAGAGTTTTAGAATACTCGGTTTCTTTTTGGCTAACAGATAATTTTGCAAGGTCATCTTCCCCATTGGTTTGATGTTTTATAGTGGTGGACTTTTTACTATGTGGATTAATACCTTGGGCATAACATTCTATATTAATATTTACTTTTTTTGCTACGGGTATACTTATACCCAATGCCCCTGCTATGCCAATAGTAAAACGATTGGTAGTTTCATATTCTATATAATCAACACCGCTACCATTAGAATAATTTCTACTATTAGTAACTGCCTTGCCATAGCATAAAAACATAAGTCCGACCTTGCAATATGGTATTATGCCTTTTACTGCATTTGCCTTAAACAACAATGAGGGAGTTACGTATGCAGAAATAGGAACCTTATAATTTATAGTTGTTATATATGTTACAGGAGGACGACCATTGTTAAAATAATTTGAAGTATAGGTAGTTGTAAAAGTTTTTCCCAAAAGCGAACTCATATTTATCTCCACTCCAAAACTTTTATTAAACATATAGCCCGCTGCCAAGTTGATGCCCATACCTGTTGCATAGGAGAAATTTGACACCTTTCCTACACCATTTGAAAAATTTGCAGAATTAGAAAATTCACTGGTTTTTGAAGCCCCTTTAGGCAGTAAATACCCTGCACCAAAAGATATATATGTTTGAGCAATGATACTTGAAAAGCTAAAAAACAGAATTAATAAACACCCTAGTTTTTTTATTTTATACATACAAATAGAATTATATATTTTACAAAATCTCTCCTAAACATTTGCATAGAATACAAGAGATTCAATATGCAAATATATAGGATTACTGCCCTATCTTAACCAACTTGGCTGTTTGCACCCCTTCAGTTGTTATAAGCCTTACTATATACTCGCCCGCAGCAAGGTCCGATATATCAGTTCCTATATTGTGGTCGCCTTTTATAAGTGGGCGGTTGTTGAATACGGTTTTAATTAAGTGGCCGGTTATATCATATACAAATAGACTGCCTTGGGTTTCATCAAGGGTATTGAATACTAAATTAATACTTTCTGTTGCTGGGTTGGGGACTATCTTGAAGTTTTGGATGGAGTTGTGGTTAATTTCAACAAGTGGGTTTATCGGGTCGGTTTTGAAAGAGGATACGTTGGCTTTATACTCGGTAGATGCGTTACAAAATGATGAAACTTCTGTTTCAGTAGCCTCAACAGAGGGTTGAAAATTAAAATAGTCCTTTTTTATCTCTAATGAAATTGTCGGATCAACTGTGGCAGTCGGATCTATTTCAATATCATCCGTAGCATGAATTACAACATTGATACCAGTTGATTTAATTACACCACTCAGTTTAACATTTTGAAGAAACAGATGCAATGTGTTGGTAGCTGCGTCATAAGACTCCTTAACCCCTGTGTTTCCAATACTATTAGCATCAAAAGTAATGTTGTTAAAAGTACTAAGTCCTGTTGAATATTTTAATATGCCCGAATTAGTCAATTCTTCATCACTTGCAATCCATTGCCCCTTTGAGGTTATATAGTCAATTGTTTCGAATTCCTCAGGATTTTCAATTTTAGGGCTTTTATTATCGAACAATTGATAAGTGTATACGTCAACATTATTTATTTCCTCACCATCCCATGTTGTTTGATTAAAATACAAATCGGTCATTATTTTCATTTTTATACTTGAAAGATTATACCTTAGATAATAATCGTTCAGATTAAAAGCACTTCTATGCCATAAACTAAGATTAAACTCGTTGAAATCGGTTTGGTATCGTGGTAATAAAATGTCATAAGCTGTTTGAGTTGACACAAAATTACTAATATTCATTTGGCTTTTGGTCTCAAAATTATCACTTGTAATATTATTAATTTTTAACAAAAACAGCTTTTGCCCTACTTCCTCAATTGGAACCCATTCTGTTGTCATCAATAACTCATCGTCAAGGCCATTCAGTTTTTTTCCGTGCAATAATTCGAAATTATTAGCATTATCCAGTTGATAACTTGTTTTATCCACTCTTTCGGTGTTATACCCAGCGTTATTGGTTTTAACCTTTATTTGAAAGCATACATAGACTTTGGATTTGGTATAGTTAATATCTATATTGTGATTTAATCGCCATTTAAGAGGTTCCTTTAACTTTATATATAGCTCTGATGAATTTGTGATTTGAAAAGGATATGTTGAATCTATAGTATAAGTTCCATTCTGGATAAAAGGGATCAATGGTGGTGCGATAGTAGATGTAACAATTGCCAAAGCTCTATCTATTTTTGTATCGTAACGAAACAATTTCGAAGCATAAATACTAGGTGTTTTCAACAACGCAAAATGCCCCATCAACTTGTTATAAGCAGGGTAGCCATTGGCTGTTAACCCTTGCTGGCTTGGGTTTGCACCCGGCACCATAAAGTTAGAAATAAACACCTGATTGTTTTGACTGATGGTACCTTTAATTATGGTTTCTGAAAAGTTTGCTGCGGGCATAGAGGGCGGTTGAGGTTTGTTTAAAGCATCTCCAAAAAACTGCATACTCAGCTTATCGTATTCTTTACCCAAAAAACTCTTGGCACTATTTTTAAGCGGGTCAGTAACATTTGTGTTATAATTATCGGCAGTAAGTTTTTTGTAGCCAATATTCTTTGCTTCTTTTAAAACAAAAGCCTTCACTGCTGTTTGGGTAAGCAAAGAACCCACACCTGCGGTAAGGCCATCTACCACTCCGCTTTTAAGGGCTGTAACAAGGGTTCTTTTTATTTGATTTTCGACTGAGTTATAATCAGCTAATTTGGTATTATAGGCATCAAGTTCTTTGTCATAATCTGTAAACATTTTATCCATGTTTTTGTAGATAACACTGCCTTGGCCATTGGCAAAACCACTAACCCCTTGGTTGGTCAAAAAATCGGCATAGGTGGGTTTGCCGTTTGCATCCATCAAGTCCATCTTCTGTTCTACCGTTCTGCCGTATAGGCTAACATCCATGGTGTTAATTCCTCGAAAATTAAATTCTAACGGGTCTTGAAGATAATTGCATATACAAGGGTCGTAAGACATTTTAAAATCTGATGAAAACCAAACCGCCGCATTATTGGCATTGGTATGGTGCGATGAGGCTTTTCTTATTTGTGTTGCTCTATCCAAGGGTTGGTCATAATTGCCCAAACCTCTAAACAATCCGCTAACGTAAGTGTTATTGGGATAACCCAGCGTTAGGTTGATATCTTGTATAATACCCAAATTGGTAAACAAATTGGCAAACACACGTAGTTGCCTGTGGTATCGGTTGTATAGTGCCATATAGGGTACTTTATTATTGGCCAATGGGCTGGGACCTGGTGCATAGCTGCTGTTGTTTTGCACTTGTAAAGGATCACCGTTTGGGAAATAACCTGTACCCAACCACATTACCTCCCAACCGTTTTCCCAATGCCAGTCCATATACTGTGGTGCCGAGCTGTAGGTAAGATTGCCCTGGGCATCTATTACTCTTTTAGGTCCAAACAAATAACTATATTCAGGCGGCATATTGCTGGTAAAGGGATTAAACATATAGGGGTTGGCGTTTAAATTAATTCCGCTCAAATTCCAACCTGCCTGTGGGTTTATGTGAATATTGTTTAGCATGCCATTGGTACTCGCCCCTATGTTAAAAGTGTTGAGCCATGGGTTTACCGTTATTAAATTAAACGGAACGGGCAACTCGGTATTTACCGGTGCTACCGGATTGGTGCTTATATCTTTTACACACGACTGGGCATTTAGATTTAAACTACCAAAAATAAGCATCGTATATATTAATAAGATTGTGTTTTTCATTGTATTATTATTTATAATTTTCTTCCTTTGAATTTTTTTCGTTTAAAATTGATGTTGTATTCTGATTCTACATTTCCATTGCCTAAGTATTTAAAAAAACCATGGTTGGGTTCATCTGAACCTGGTGAGTATAGCTGCACATATACATTCGTCCAATCGTTAGACCCATGCATATCTATGGTATCTTGTTGTTGGTTAAAATTAATTACCCTGAGTCCATTGTAGCAACTATCTAATACCGAACCCGTGTTGTAGTTCCATCCTCTTAAACTAACTATGGTGCTATCTTTATAGCCTTCAAACAATACCTTAAAATGACCGTATGTTTGAAATTGACATACCGAGGGTACTATATAAAAATTTTGAGTCTTTGTATCAATACCATCATCATCAGGAAAACAGGCTTTGTTAGGTTGTTTTTTTATTTTGAGCGTTACAGCATACTTGCCTGGTGGGGCTAACCTAAATGTTCGCTTAAATGCTTGAACACTTAGAGTTTCGGCACCCAATATCCACTCATATTCATCGGCATTTACTATTGATTTGAAGGTTAATGGCATATCTTTTATGAAAACGGTATCGTGATACTCCATCGGCGGTGGAAAATACTGATCCCAATATATATCAATCGCTGCTGTTACAGGTTTTTTATCCCAACACGGGTCATAATTTTCACAATCCATATTAGTTGGGTCTTGGCATTTATGCCTACAACAATTAAACATAATTGTAATAAATAATAATATAGCTATTTTAAATATTTGCATTTAGCAAAAATAATACAATTACTTCTTTTCTTGCAATTGTTTTTTCAATTCATCAACTTGCTTTTGCAATTGTATAGTATATAAAGTAAGTTCTTCCACTTTCTTTAACAGTAATGAAGTGGTTTCACCTACATCACATCCGTTTTTTGCTACCTCTTGTTCTGTGGGTAGGTCGGGCAAATGCTTATAGGTAAGCACATATTTTTCCAGTTCCGGCAGGGTTAAAAGCTTATAGTCTTTTTCAAAAACTTTGTCCCACCATTGGGTGGTAACTATCAGTTTGGTACATTTTATATTCCCTGCTACTTCAAGCATTTGAACAGGGGTCATAATACCAATTCCAACTTTTCCAGTATTATCAATTCTCAATCCCGAGGCTGCAGGAGTTGTAGCTGCATTAGGGTCTTGCTGTGGTGCTATCACAAAACCACCGTTGTTTGTAAATATTGTTCTATTGCAGGCATCAACATTTTGAGTAATGTTTTGCCCATCGTTCCAAAATATTCCCTGGTCTCCAGCTTTTTGTATCGTATTATAGGTACTAGTGGCACCTAAATAATTTACAAAAAACATATTTCGTGAGCCCACACTAGTACTTGCGGGAGCTGTACCGAAATAGGCTGTAATATTATTTGCAACAGCCACCCCTGTTTGAACATGAAATGGATATAAAGGATTTTTTAATCCGACACCTACCCCCGTATAAGTCACTGCAAATGATTCTATATATGAAGTATTAGTACCTCCCCCAGAATTATTGGTAATCCATTTCTGTCTCACCCAAAACATTGGGTCGAAAGTAGTGCATGGGCTACCTATAGCACAACCACCTACTCCTGTGCAATTATTAACTTGTGTTACCAATAAATCGCTGTTACTGGTATTGGCTTCACCAATGCCTACTTTGCCCACTGTGTTTAAGGTTGTAGGTGTGCCCTGCCATACAAGGTTTTGCCCGCTCACATTATAAGCATAAGCAATAAATAGAATACAGAATAGTTTTTTCATTTTGTTTATTTTTTTTTAAATAATAATTATGATGCTTTTGTTTTCTTTCTTAATTGATGTTGGCAAAGGTTGGTGCCAATTTTGGTATAAACAATAAGTAGCATTACTAGGTTTTAAAATAAAAAACTACGGGATTTCCCGTAGATAAATTTAGGCTTAAATTTTTAAGATACTGACTTTCATACATATAAACATTTTTTAGTACCAACTGCCTATTTTTACTTTTTTTTTCGCTGAAACATATTTTGTATGAAACATACTAAAATTATTAAAGTAGCAATTGCCGATAGCCACCCACTATTTGTTAAAGGTTTTGCTGAACTCATATCTAAACACCCCCGATGCGTAATAGCATTTTGTGTTTATAATGGTACGGATATAATTGATGCCATAAAACTAAACAAACCTGATATTATATTTATGGATATTAGGATGCCGAAAATGAATGGTATTGAAGCTACAAAATTGGTAAAAAAACACTACCCAGAAATAAAGGTTATCGCAATTTCTATGGAAGAACACGACGATTGTGTTACTGATATGTTGCAGGCAGGGGCTGTTGGTTATATTTGTAAAGATGCACAGCCTGAAGAAGTAATACTCGCAATTACGGATGTATATGATAAAGGGTTTCATTTAAATAGAATTGTTACAATTGAATTGTTGGATAAGCTGGGCATTATATATAATACCGAACCACAATCAAAAAAAACTATTAATTTAACTGAGAGAGAACTGGAAGTACTTACACTCATGTGCATGGATAGAAATACCAACCAAATTGCCAAAGAGCTTAATATATCAACTAAAACCGTTGGCAAGCACCGAGAAAATATGCACCTCAAAACTGGAACACATACTCCCAATGGCTTGGTGTCATTTGCACATAGGCATAAGCTTATTGCTTAAATGATAACCACCCACGCCGTCCCGCAGCTTCGGGATGCAATCGGCGTGCTAATGGAAACGTGATTTGTAATCACAGTATAATTTTTATGGATTTATGACAGCGATTATATTCCGAGTAATTCGGAACGCAAAGCCTTGTTCATGCCGATTGCAAATAGGCGTGGGTTGGTTAGGAACATACAAAAGCAGCGTACCTTTTTGGGGCACGCTGCTTTTGTAGGATTACAAAAGTTTGTTACTCTTTTATTAACTTCTGCACCGCATCGCCAAGTTTTATTATATAGATACCTTTGGGCAATGCACCCATATCAATACTCTTTTGGGTTTGGCCTTGGGGCCACTTGTCTTTATATACCACCTCACCCAATACATTATATATGGTTAGTTCTTGCCCGTGGTTGGTTTCCCTACCAACCACTCCATTATATTGGATTGTAAAGGATGAAGTGCTTGGGTTGGGGTAAATAGAAAAATTATAAATAATATTTTCAGGGACAATTCCAGATTTATTTATTAAAAAGAAAGTATATTTTGTTCCTTCATCCGGGAAAAAATTTAACCTTGAATTTATATTTTTATTGACAAGGAAGGGAGAGTCGGGATTGCCAGAAAGAAACTGAGTAAGTTGTTTTGAAAATCCTGTGTCAAGCCCAGCAAGTAATCCATTAAATGGTAACCAATCAAAAGAACTGGTAAAAGATTTACCGTAGCATAAATCAATGCTATCAGAATCGAAATGAAATATAATTTTAAAATTTACAAATTCACTATCAGTTCTTCCTACAAATCTAACATTTCGATACTCAACAATTAGCTGAGAAGTATCTGACATATTCGTTTTATACTTTACTCCAATTATACTTTCATGGTTTATACTGTCAACTGCTCTATATTTGGAACTAGCACCCCAAACAGTATGATAAGGGTTGAATTTGTTTGTTGATAATATAATTGATCCATTTTTGGATATGCTCAACATTTGCACCTTTTTATTATAAAAATTCAAATTTTTAAATAAATTAATGTCAGCTGTACTGTCAAAATTTGGATTGTACTTCCAGTTTTTATTACCCCACAAGGTATCAAGATTTTGCTCATGGCTATAATTTATTTTTGTAGTAATGAAAGAATAAATTTGTGCATTTAAGGAAAATGGAAGAAACAAAAAGAACATTATTTGTATTTTATTTTTCATTATTTTAATATTAGACAATTACAGGATTTAGGGAAATACCCAATCTTATTTTTAAAGAAAATTGGCAAAATTCGCAGTTTATTTAATTCATCAGAATTTAAAAGCATTTTTTCTTCAAGCAAAGTATATTTAGTTCTATCAAAAATCCCTAAATAATAACTTTGATTCTTTTGAAATATAGCACTTATATGCTCTGAATTATATGAAATCTCATTTAACATAAAATTTAATTTCTTTTTCTGCGTAACATAATCAATAAAATCAACATTTTGAATTTCTGAATTAAGTTTGTTCCGTAAAGTTGTTTCAAAGTTATAGATTTCACCACTTAAATTAAAATATAAATAGGGATAATTATATCTATATGTAACCATATTATATCCAAAATTATTATCAATATTATATTTTGGCAACACGGGTGGGAGAAATTTAGTAAATAATAGCTGATTTCCTTTTAATGTCCAAATACCTGTTACAAAGTTTGTTTCTGATAGGCTTGAAGTTTGTTTCACAACACCAAAATAAAATGTATCGTTCTTGGAATAAAACTCATTAATTTCAGATATAAAATATGTTGAGTCAATGAATGGATTTATGTTTAATATTTCAAATTTTTGATTTTGATCACATCTTAAAATAGAAAAAAAAGGAAAAATATTAGTATCAATGATCCCTTTAACTGTATATGTGAAATTAACAATCATTGCTTCAATTATCCCATCTTTAAATCTTACAGAATTAATTTTAGAATTAATTCCTGTTATCTTTATCGTACGCTTTAACTCTTTAATTTTTTCATATTCCTCAAAGCCATTTTTGAATTTTGATGAATATAGTAATTGAATAATTGAATCATTTAGTTTAAACTCGTGATGTTTTTTTCCGTTGTGGTCATAAATAGTAATAATATTATTATAATTATCTTTAACACAGATTTGTTCATTATCACTAGTTACCTGAAAGCTATGAGGAAGCTTTTGGCTAAAAAAGATAGTGTCTTCTTGATATAATTTATTTAATAAGTAAAAATTTTTTATTTTATATTCATTAGAAGGGAGTTCTTTTAAACTAAACTTATATTTTATTTTATCATCTTCTAGAAAGAAAATCATTGTAAAGTTATCGTTTGATAAACTATAATAAATGGAGTCTGAAAATATAGTGTTATTTATATTTAAATCTAAATTATAAAAGTTTTTATAAACTTCAATTCCGTCATCTTTGAATTCTTCCGGTAAAATATATTTTATTGGAAAATTTGTTTTTATATGATTTAAAAGTGAAACATAATTATAGCAATAACCGCAATCATTTTGAGTCAACCTTATTAAAATATTTACTTTGGCAATAGAATTATAGTTGCTAAATAATATAAGTAGTACCGTTTTTAGAATTCTCAAAAAAATAACTTTTGGCAAGCTTGTGGCTTGCCAAAAGTTCAAATATTTATGCTTAATCATTAGGTTGAGGTTAAGGTTGACCTGGTGACTTGATAATTTCTGTGATAGATTCCCATTCATCTGGTCCAACTTCGTGTTCGGGCTGAATAATCCCACTTATAATATACCAAGTTGGATCTCCAGTTATTATTAATATGTTGCCATATACAGTAGCACAAACGAACATCGCTGACCCATAGCAATGCAATGTACCATTACCTGTAAAAAAATCCCAACTAACATATGGCTGCCCAGCTAAAGTGTACATTGCATTAGATTTTTGTGGTCGAATGGAAAAACATAATACAAGCGTAAATATTAAAATTACTTTTTTCATTTTCATTAAATTTTGCTCCTTCTATTAAAGCAAAGATAGAGCTATGCGAGTGTTTTTCAATGGTTTTTCATTTCTGTGTGGTTTTTCTCCTAGGTAACGTTTTTTCTTATTTGATGTTGGCAAAGGTGGTATTGCGGTAAAGTAAAAAAAGCAGCATGCCTTTTTTGGGGGCACGCTGCTTTTTTATAACTGCTATTACAAAGCACGATAAGGGGTACGCCGATTGTGTGTGGGTTGGTGTTTTAGCTCAAAAGGTTTGAAATAATATACGATACCCATATTAATAGAATTTTCGTTGCTCCATATTCTTTTACTTTTTGTAATATTAGTAGCAAGATAAGTAACGGTTAAATCATTATAGTTTCTGGTTCTTTTACCAAATGCAGGACCATTATACCTGCCCTCAATGGTTAGCCCTAGCTTATTCCCTCTTTTAAAACTTTTTATAAATTGAAAATTGATTACGGGGCAAAACAAGGTAAATGGTTTACCGCGGTTGAGATTAGTAGCTATATAATTTTTCCCTGTAAACTTCACAAAAAAGTCGAATCCCGGCTGAGTTTCTTTACCATAATAAAAGCCCAATGCTGCATTTATTTCATAACTTCTTTTTCTATACAACCTATAGTTTATATTCAGTCTATATATTATATTGACCGTCCTTATGGCTAAAATAGAAAGAATCATCCGTATTTACAATATACGAACTTCCGGTGCCCGGAACCATCACACTTGCATTCACACCTAGCCTTTTATATTGATATTGAAACCCAAGCCTGTGGCTTTGTCTGTAAACTGGCCTGAAAGAAAAACCCTGTATATCATCGCCTGATGAGTTTTGGAAGAAGTAGCCTCTGTAAGTTTCTATATTAAATGCAATGCTTTGGGCGTTTGAA
>JAYVCI010000048.1:0-28679 GCA_043750035.1 Chitinophagaceae bacterium | reverse complement strand
ACGATTTACGATTTACGATTTACGATTTACGATTTACGATTTACGATTTACGATTTACGATTTACGATTTACGATTTACGATTTTGCTGACGCCTGATTCATGCTGTCATGCTGAGCTTAGTCGAAGCATTCTGACACCTGATTTATGTACTGCCTGTGGTGGGGTGGTGAGCGTAGTCGAACCATCGCCAACCACATCCTGCTCATAACATCTATGTCGCTATTGGCTGAACGGATCTGAAGACAGATATTCTAGAACTAAAAACGTAATTTTGAATTTCTAATTGATAAATGATTATATTTGCTGAAATAAAAAGTAATAAAATGACTCAGCAAAAAGACAGCAAAAAAAACAAAAGTACTTCTTTTCTTTTACCTTTTATTATTGGAGGATTGTTTACTTATTATATTTTAACACCTGCAATTGATGGTAAATTTAATTCCCTTTTTGGAGGGGACAAACCCGTTGATAAAAAATCTTCTCATGAAGCAAAATTATTTAATCAAATTGATGGTAAGGTCGCAGTATACAGGCATTATCTATTTAAAAAATACTTTAATAAAAATTCAGTTTCAAAATACAGAGAATACCATAGACTGAACAATTATTCAAATCAACTGAATCCAGAAAATGATGCTTATTGGCAAAGCAGAGGGTATAGTAAGCGTCCTGAAAATTGTGAAGAAATCTTAAAGAATGATTTTAACCAAACAAAAGATAACTGGGACAATTATTCCAACCAGCTCAACCCAAACAATGATGCATATTGGCAAAGCAGAGGTTACAACGACCGTCCAGATGATTGGCAAAATGAGACTAATAATGGTTCTTCAAACGCTAATATGAATAATCATGCGAATCAAATGAACCCAAACAATTCCGCATATTCATCAAGTCGAGGTGGTAATGGAAGCGGTGGACATTCTGGAGGAGGAAAAGGCAAATAACTTAATCAACAAAGATAACAAACGTGGCAAATAAGATATATACAAAAACCGGCGACAAAGGCATTACCGGACTTATAGGCGGTAAGCGTGTTTCCAAGTCGCATGAACGGATAGAGGCTTATGGCACGGTGGATGAACTAAATTCTTATTTGGGTTTGGTGCGAGATGCAATAGCCATCGACGAGAAAAAAGAAGAACTTAAATATATACAAGACCGACTTTTTACTGTGGGTTCAAATCTGGCTTGCGACGATGAAAATGCCAAAATGGTTCTGCCCGACCTAACAGAAAATGATATAACACTTCTCGAAAAATCCATCGACCAAATGGATACAGAACTCGAACCACTCAAAAACTTTATTATACCCGGCGGACATATACATATCTCCTACTGCCACATCGCACGCTGTGTGTGCCGCAGAGCTGAAAGACTTTGCGTACAACTGATGGAACACAGTTTTGTGCCGCCACTTATTATACAATATTTAAACAGATTGAGCGATTATCTTTTTGCTTTATCAAGATATATAGGGAAGCATCTAAACGTAACAGAAATTATATGGAATAGTAAATAGGGATAAGGACTATTCGGCTAATCTCCATCTCTAATTCCCACATCCTATATCCCAATACCAAAAAAGTGGGGTGTACCAGATTCGAACTGGTGACCTTTACCATGTCAAGGTAACACTCTAACCAACTGAGCTAACATCCCGATTTGTGTGCAAATATATATTAAAAAAAAATACTTAATGATATACACATCATAGTATATTTTTGCAGTGTACTTTGACCCCCCTATTCACTGCGGCGAACCCCGGAGGGGGGACTTTATACTTGATACTTCGTACTTGATACTTGATACTACTCTAAAAATGGAAAATACAAAATCATTCATTGCTCCCAATTTAACTATTAATTCGTGGGATGATGTGAAACCTTATTTCGAAAATCTAAGTGCAAGAGAACTACATAACAGTGATGAATTACACCAATGGTTGCTTGATAGAAGCCAATTGGAATCGCTGCTGGAAGAAGATATGGGTTGGCGTTATATACGTATGACTTGTGATACAACTGATAAAGAACGGGAGAAAAGATACCTGACTTTTGTGAGCGAAATAGAACCACAAATTGCTCCTTATCATGATTTGTTAAATCGTAAAATGGCAGAGTCGCCTTACTTGGGGGAATTGGAAAAACCCGAGTATCATAATTATATGCGTTCAGTAAAAGAGGAAATAAAAATATTTAGGGAAGAAAATATTCCCCTGCAAACCGAAATACAAACCGAGCAACAAAAATATGCTTCTATCAGTGGAGCCATGACGGTTACTGTGGACCACAAAGAACAAACGCTGCAACAAGCTGCAAACTATTATAAAAGTAATGATCGTGCCAAACGCCAGCAAGTATATGAATTGATTGTAAACCGACGTTACCAAGATGCAGAGGCATTAGAAGATTTGTTTGATATATTATTAAAATTGCGTCACCAGGTGGCTGTGAATGCTGGCTTTGCCAATTTCAGGGATTATATGTTTGCCGCCATGGGCAGGTTCGATTATACCGTAAAAGATTGTGAGATGTTTCACCAATCGGTAAAGAATAAAGTAGTGCCGATGGTGCGGGAAATGTTATTGGAACGCAAAGCAAAATTGGGACTGGATAAACTTCGTCCATGGGATACGGAAGTGGATGTGGATGGTCACCAACCCTTAAAACCATTTGGTGATGGAAAAGATTTATTGGATAAAACGATACAATGTTTTGAACAGATAGATCCTTTCTTCAAACAAGTAATTGAGACTATGATAGCACAAGGTCATTTCGATGTGGAATCACGCATTGGAAAAGCACCGGGAGGATATAATTATCCATTGCCTGTGAATGGCTATCCATTTATTTTTATGAATGCTGCAAGCAATACCCGTGATGTGGAAACCATGGTGCATGAGGCCGGACATGCATTCCATTCAGTACTCACAAAAGATTTGGAACTAAATGCACAAAAAGCTTTGACCAGTGAAATAGCAGAACTTGCCAGTATGAGTATGGAATTAATTTCATCGCATACACAAAATGTATTTTATACAAACACTGATGACCACAAACGTGCACGATTGGAACATTTAGAAGGTATTATAGAAGTATTGCCTTGGGTTGCTACCGTTGATAAATTTCAACATTGGTTATATACGAATCCAAATCATACCCGTGCCGAAAGAGGTGATGCTTGGTTGAGCATTAGTCAAGAATTTTCAGGCAATGTAGTTGATTGGGAAGGCTATGAAAAATTCCGCCCTTATGGTTGGCATAAGCAGTTGCATATATTTGAAGTGCCTTTTTATTATATAGAGTATGGTTTTGCACAGCTTGGTGCTGTAGGTGTGTGGCGTAACTATTTACAAAATCCAACGCAAACTTTGCAACAATATAAAGATGCCTTATCATTGGGTTATACCAAATCAATTCCTGATATATATAAAACCGCCGGCGTAAAATTTGATTTCAGCGAAAACTATATAGGCGAACTTGTGGCATTTGTAAATGAGCAAATGAAAAGTCTTTCGTAAATTAAACCTTTTTCATAATACACAAATCTGCGATAAAAAACATATAAAACTGTCGTTCCAATGAGATTGCCACGTCACCCCAACACACTCCCGATAGCTATCGGGACAACGCTTCGTTCCTCGCAATGACGATTTTACCCCAAATTAATGTAGCCGATTTCGACTACGATTTGCCTGATAGCAGAATTGCGATGCACCCTTTGCCCAAAAGGGAAGACTCGAAGTTATTGGTATATAAAAATGACCAAATTATACATGAACATTTTTATGATATTGCAAACTATTTACCGCCACAAACTTTGGTTTTATTTAACAACAGCAAAGTAGTAAATGCACGCTTAAATTTTAGAAGAGAAACGGGTGCGGAGATAGAAATATTCTGCGTAAATAAAGCAGAGGAATATAAAACCAAATTTAACGAAAGCTATTGGTACTGCCTAATAGGGAATGTAAAAAAATGGAGAATAGAAGAGACGCTTGTTAGAGAAACATTATTATATAATGCCAAAATAAAACTTGAAGCAAACTTTATCACAAAATCTGACAATTATTTTATCGTAAAATTCACTTGGAATTCTAATCATAGTTTTTACGAATTATTGGAAATGTTTGGGCTAGTTCCCCTACCCCCTTATATAAAAAGACATAACGAAATATCCGACCGTAAACGTTACCAAACGGTATATGCAAGGCATAATGGCTCTGTAGCAGCACCCACGGCAGGACTACATTTTACTGATGAGATATTACATAAACTCACCGATAAAAAATGTATTATTGATGAGCTTACTTTGCATGTAGGTGCGGGTACCTTTATGCCCATGAAGTATGATACTGCCAACGAGCATACCATGCATCCAGAAAAAATTATTGTAACTGCAAAAAATATAAACAATATCATACACCAACTCGATTACCAATATCCCATAGCTGCCACAGGAACCACATCCTGCAGGACTTTGGAAAGTTTATACTGGATAGGCATAAAAATACTAAACAATAATTTTGAAAACAAAGGTTTGCTCCTCGACCAATGGGAACCTTATCAATTGGATGATACAATCACACCTATAAAATCATTGGAAGCTATTATATCCTATATGCAGAAAAATGATATACAAAGCATAGAAGGCAATACCAAAATGATGATAGTTCCTGGTTATAAATTTAAACTCACCAATATACTAATTACCAATTTCCACCAACCATCAAGCACACTACTCATGCTCGTCTCTGCCTTTACCGGCGGGCAATGGCGGGATATATATAAATCTGCTTTGGAAAATGATTATCGGTTTTTGAGTTATGGGGATGGGAGTATATTGTTCAAGAGTGAAAAATGAAAAGTGAAAAGTTTTTTTTACCGATGCCGATTTATAATCGGCGTGACAATGAGGCGGTGATTTGCAATCACAGTATTATACCATATTCTATACTGCGATTTCGTTTGAGGACGATATTCAACTCCTTCAGAGTTGCTTTGTTCCCATACCTTTATTCCCCACAATACTTGTGGGGTTATTCAAATTGAATCCCTTCAGGATTCTTTGACTACTATATATTATATCAATGTGGAGCAACTCCGAAGGAGTTGAATTTGAATAACCCCGAATGAAATTCGGTGAGACAAAAAAAAACGAGTAAAGGCAACTCCGAAGGAGTTGAATTTGAATAACCCCGAATGAAATTCGGTGAGACAAAAAAAACGAGTAAAGGCAACTCCGAAAGAGTTGAATTTGAATAACCCCGAATGAAATTCGGGGAGACTGGACAAAAGACGAGTAGATACAACTCTGAAGGAGTTGAATAGTGGCGATTATAAGAGTTATATATATCGCTATCTTAGCTGCTATTATAAATCGCAAAGTCTATAAACCTTAATTGCAAATTGGTGTTGTTCAGATTAAAACACTAAAGTTAGTTTCAATCCTTAAACTTTTCACCTATCGTCGTTGAGCATACGGGAAATGAATCAGTAGATTTAGTGTTGAAAAAATAACTAATTATTAAGTCATTTTCTTCCATGTATTCCCAATCCTGATAATTTGGATTTTGTTCAAAATTATCTGTAGAATAAATAAAATAAATTCCTGAAATATTCTTTTTCATTTCAAACCTATTTTTCATATAGTATTCTTTACAATATCTATAAATGCTATTTAAGCTATCTTTTTCAAAGTTTTTAACAAGGATAACTTCACTACTTTCATAAACTTTTAAGCCATTACCTATTGAAGACCCTGACAAAGAAAAATAATGCTCGTATGACAAAACATTTGACTTATTCCTATAAAAAACATACCAAATAATCATCATAAAAATAATGCTTACTAATATTATAACAATATTTTTTCTCATTTATATTCCTCCAAACTATTCACCACCTTCTTCACCTTCAACCACCTCCCCAGCACCACGGCAGTAGGTATCCTATCAATCGGGATATTGTGGTTGATTTCTTTTTTGGAGTAGCCTACTGTGAAAAGACCTTTGGTATTGAAGGCGAAATTCTTTACGCGTTGTGGGTTTTTACCATAATATAGGCATACAACTTTATAATGTTTTTCCCTTACTAGTTTCGCCAATATAGCTGTATCAGATTTTAATTGTTCTTCATTTTCAAAATTAAAAAAATATACAATACTTTTTTTACGCCATCTGAGTTTTCCTATATGCCGCGTTTTTTGATCAACAGTTTTGTATTTGAACTTGGTTAGTTTATGTCCAACTTTTAGTGAGTTTTCGTTACCGTTTGCACTATTATATGATATTTCTAAACTGGTGCCCGATGCTGCAATATTGGTAATCCTGTATCGAATTCCATTATGTATAATATAATTTTCTCTGGGTACTATATCTATTGCACCTCCCTCATCTTCACTACTTACATAACCCGATTTATACTCTCCCATCACAATCATATCTTCCTCGGGTTCATCATAGCGTCCGTTCAAATTTCCATCATAAACCCCCAAAGTAAAACTATCTTTCTCCCATTTAAAATCTATCGTCCTAGCTTTATATATTTGAATGCGGAAACCTATATCGGCCCACATTAATGGACGTTCGGGAAATGTTTGGTCATAATACTCACGAAGCAGCAAACGGTACTTGGCATTGTTGCCAAAATCGAAACGGCTAAGGTGGTACACCAGGGTGCCCAGAGTGTCTTTTTCGTTGGCAAAGGTTAGTTCTATATATTTAAAATACTGGTCGATGGTGATGGGATTTCCATCATCGGTTAAGTCGAGGTTTTTATTATAGTCCACCCATATTTTCATGGGCTTACGCATATATACATTGCCCATTATTACAGCCACATAACTTTTATGATAGGTGCCCGCCACTCCATTAAAATCGAGCAGGGTATAGCCACTGTCCTGGCAGTCCGTCATATCGGGGAGTTTGATGCTTACATTTTCGGTGGTGGGTTTTTCGCCAACAAAATCTTTATCTACATTAATAAAACTTCCCTTCAATCGCCACACGGGGGCTGCCACCAGGCTTTTGTCGAACTTTTGGTCTTTGGAAAAATTATCCAAGGTGAGCTTGGTTTGCCCCAGCATATAATGGGGCAATATAAATATTAGTAATATCAATAATCGGCTATTCATGGGTGGAATTAAATCTTTTGCAAAGATGCATAGAAAAACCAAATTCTGTAGCTATATATTTGCACAGTGATGGACATTGTGTTACTTGCCAATTATTCTTCCACATCCCTTTCTGGCTATGTGTACCGAGCTTTGCAGCAGCTTGGGCATCGGGTCACGTTTGTGAGTCCGCAAGCTGGGGAAGAAAATTTTGTGCATTGTGAGTCCATTGTAAATGTTCCGCTGTTCCTGAACAAACATAATTTAAAGCCCGATTTACTGATTGTGGTCGAATCGAGTGTGCATCCTATACTTGTGCCCATGAATCTGGAAAAACTTGATTGCGTTACGGCGTGGTGGGCTATTGATAATCATATCAACTATCGCTGGCACAAAGAGTTTGCTGTGTTTTTCGATTATGTGTTTTTTGCACAGAAAGATTTTACCGAGGCCGCATCCAAATATTCCGGCAAAAATATATCATGGTTGCCTTTGGCATGCGACCCAAGTATACATACCAACAAACATTTGGAGCGAACTGTGCATTGCGGATTTGTTGGCAATATGAATAAGTATCGTCAAGTATATTTTGATAATTTAAAAACCAAAACCAATATACAAATTGTAAACGGACTAAACCCCTACCAAATGGCAGATTATTATAATACTTGCAAATCGGTGTTTAATATATCTATGCGGGGCGATTTGAATATGCGAACCTTTGAAGCCATGGCCTGTGGAAGTTTGCTGATTACCCAAGATATTAAAAATGGGTTAAGAGACTTGTTTGAACCCGGAAAAAATATAGTGACACATAATCTAAAAAATGCAGCAGCTATTATAAATTATTATCAGAAAAATCCAGAAAAAATTGCTCCTATTGCACAAGCTGGGTATGAATTGGTGAGCAGTAAACATACCTATAGCAATCGCTTGCAAACCATGATAGATAGAGCTGGCGGCGGCAAGCAGCAAAAATTTGAAACGGATATTTATGCCATACGGAAGCATTATATATTTAATCACAGGCATTTCAAATCTGGTAATTTGAATGAATATAATACAGCTTATAATACTGTCTCTTATCTTAAAAAAATGAAGTATAAAGTATCATACTTTCTCGCTTTTTTATGGCAGAAGTGGTATTTGATGGGGGTGAAAAAATTTGGGTAATACAATTTAAAACCTTACATTTGCCCATACACATTTTTGGATTACAATAATGTTATATAAACATAAGCAATTTAATATGAGATATAGTATTATAATGTTACAGGTTATACTAATAAATTTACCCCTAATTGTGCAATCGCAATCGCTAGTGGGTGAACAAAAAGTAGACTCAATGCTAACCGCCTGCAATAGAAATAGCAAAGAAGACATTCAAAAATTAGAAAAACTCAATTTCATAGCATATAGCTATCGAAATATTTCTCCAAGCAAGGGTTTTATAGTGGTTGCACAAGCCATTGCTCTCTCGAAGAAAATTAAAAATCTTAAGGGCTATGCCGCAGCACTCAACAACAAGGCTATTTTATATTTAGTAAGGAGGGAACCAAACAAGGCCGATAGTGCCGTTAGTGAAGCCATTAAAATAAATGAAAAAAATAATGATCAAAAGCCTTTGGCCGATAATTATTTAGTTTTGGCTAGAATTAGTGGATTGAATCAAAAGTTTAAACAAGAGTTAGAATACTACCAAAAAGCCTATCATACTTATGAAAAATTGAATTATAAAGTTGGCATGGCGGAGGCTTTAAGAGGAATAGGCGTTTCACAGTCGAACAATGGACAAACACAAGAAGGTATAAATTATGCTTTGCAATCTTTACAATTGGCCGAAAATATAAACAATCAAATTGTCGTAGCTGAAGCTTTGAATTCCCTGGGTAGTTTATATAAGACTGTTGACAATAAAAAGGCTATTGCCAATCTACAAAAAGCTATTGTTATTAATTCTGAACTAGGTATTAATACAGGGCTTGTGAGTAATTATCTTAATTTAGGTACGCTATACTCCAAACTTGGAGACAAAAACGCCCTTACCATTTTTGAAAAAGGAATTGCATTGGATAAGTATATGGGAAATAAAAATGGTGAAGGTCTATTTGATGATGAATTCGCGAGATTCTACTTGAATACAGGTGATTATTTTAAGGCGATAGAATATTACCAAATTTCTCAAAAAATATATGTTGAAACCGGGAACAGGAATGGAGAAGCGATTTCTATAGCAAATATAGGATTGGTGCATCACAATCTAGGTGACGAAGCAAAATACTTTGAATACACCCAGAAAAACTTAAAGATGCAAGAAGAACTGGGAAATAAATTAAATGTCGCAACTGCATTGGCAAATTTAGCTGTATTTTATGGTACAACCGAAGATTACAAAAAATCTATAGAGTACGAAACAAACGCTGCGAAAATATTTGAAGAACTGAATGACCAAGATGGCATGGCACATTGTTATGCAAATTTGGGAGGATCTTATAGCAGCCTCTCGGAATTTGACAAATCATATTTTTACCTGAATAAAGCTTTACATATCTATGAAAAAACATTAAATAGCAATAAAGAACAGGCTTATGTATATAATAAAATAGGGTACACTGATGCCTTGCAGTATAATTACGTAAAGGCATATAGAAGCATCACAAAAGCTATAAATTTGTACGATAGCAATGCAAACAAACGTGGTCTGGCACATGCTTTAGTTAACTTATCAGGTGTAATCAATGCTGCCACAGATTCTGAAATGACAGTACTGGGATTTACTTCCACTGCAGGATATGCAAAGGCACTTGAACTTGAACTTCGTGCTTTGAAGATAGCGGAGGAAATAGGTGAAGTATTTCGACAACAAAGATGCTGGGAAAATATGAGTGACACCTATGAAAAACAAAAAGACTTTGCAAAAAGCTACGTTGCATATAAAAATTATATAAAATTGAGAGATAGCAGCAATTCCACAGAAAAACAAAAGGAAATAACCCGATTGCAAATGCAGTACGACTTCGACAATAAAGAAGTTAAATACAAATATGAAAAACAACTATCTGATGAGAAGATGTTGCTTCAAAAAAGAGAAATAGGCATGCAACAACAAGCATTAACTTTAAGTAATAAGGAAAAAGATTTACAACATTTAGAATATTTAAAAACCCAGGCAGAACTCAATCAACAAAAAATAGAAGGTGAAAAACAATTAGCAATTAACGAAAAGAAAGATGGCGAATTAAAATTGATTGGGAAAGAAAAAGACCTTCAAAAAGCGGCATTAGAGCTAACAGAAAGTGAACTGGCAGCAAAAGAATATCAAAGAAATGGATTTATTATTGGATTACTTATTCTAATTGGGTTATCATTTCTAATATACAGAAACTATAGTAAACAACTTAAGGCAAACAAGGCCTTAGACAAAAGCAATCAAATATTAAAAGAAACACAGCAGCAACTTGTGCAACAAGAGAAACTTGCATCACTAGGTCAGCTAACCGCTGGCATCGCTCATGAGATACAGAATCCCCTAAACTTTGTTACAAATTTTTCAAAACTTTCCAATGAATTATTGGACGAGTTGCTTTCTGCCGAAACAGAAACGGAAAGGGCTGAGTTATATAATGATTTAAAATCCAATTTACAAAAAATAAACCATCATGGAAAACGTGCGGATGGGATTGTAAAGGGGATGCTTGAACATAGTAGAAAATCGGTTTCGGAAAAACAGGAAACAAACATCAATGTGCTAATCAATGAGCTTTCGACACTTGCTTGGCAAAATGCAAAAATAAATTTCCCTAATTTAAACTGCAAGATCAATACACAACTCGATGATAGTATTCCTCATCTATTAATTCAGCGACAAGAAATATCAAGTGTAATTTTAAACATTATTACCAATGCACTGTATGCTATAAAAGAAAAAAAAGATGCTGAACTATTTATTGAATCTAAATTAATTAATTCGCATATAGTACTAAAAATACGGGATAATGGAACCGGGATTCCTGAACACATCAAACAAAAAATATTTGAACCTTTTTTTACTACTAAGCCAACAAATGAAGGAACTGGGCTGGGACTTTCACTCAGTTATGATATTATCAAATCTATGGGTGGAAATTTAAAAGTTGAAAGTAAAGAAAATGAATTTACTGAGTTTACAATTTCAATTCCTGTATAAAATATATGAATAAAATATTACTCCTCATATCAATTTCCCTGTTCTTAAGCAATGCATCGGCACAAAACAACAAAAACAGTAATACAATAAAAATAATTGAACTGTTAAAAAAATCTTTATTAAAATCGGATATTGACTCGGGTATATTTATACAAGGAATTAGCTTATTAAACAATTCTAAAGTTGACAGCAATGACTTTCAATTGGTTGATAACCTTTCTGCCAATTTTAAAACTAAAAAAAATATTAATTATTATAGTATATTAAAAACTGCTTTAATCAAAATTTTGGATAGAAACAATGAACCTGAAAAAGCAATTGAATACTCTAAAAAATTAATAAGCGAAATTGACAATTCAAATGATAGAAAACTATATCCATTAAGGCAAAGTATTTTGTTTGACATTAGAATTCCATATCGCAAAGGGGACTTTGTTGCCGGATTTGAATACTATACTAAAAAATTAAAGCAATATATTCAGAGTAAAGATTCTTCTGAAGTTTTCATTTGTTATTTTGTTCTCAGTTACTATTATGATAGAAAAGGGTTAAGTGAACTTTCAATTTATTGTTTAAAAAAATCAATACTATATATATCAAATGATTTAAGTATTGTACTTTCTGCTGGCAATTCAAAACCACTAAAGAGCAATGATGCACTGGTGAATCAATATGCTTGCATTGGTGGGGTGTATATGAATAAAAATAGCTATAGTGAATCATTGAAAAATTCAAGATTCGCACTAAAAAATTGCCAAGTAAATTCAAAAACCTATTGGGACAGTTCGAATATTGCATATACGCTCATGAATATTGCCAATGTAAAACTGCATTTAAATGAAACTGACAGTGTTCTAAATTTTTTAACCTATGCTCTTAAAATAGCAACATTAACTCAGGAGGTAGAAAGTCAGGCATTTATTTATCAAACAATAGGATATTACTATTATAAGATAAACAAACTTGATTCAGCAGAAATTAGCTTAAACAATTGCAAACAACTGATTAAAGAGCACAATATACTTGCAAGTAGTATATCAGGTTATTTATTCCCAAACTATTATTTGGGCCTTGTATATTTTAACGAAAAAAAATACAAGCAAGCTGAAGAGGCAATTAAAGCAGAGATTCCTAAACTTGAATATATTACAGAATGTTTACTGATGGAATACAAGCTATTGAGCGATATATACATTAATCAAGGCGATAACAAAAACGGATTGGTTGCACTTCAAATATATATATCAATACAACATCACTTGATAGAAGACGAGCGTGAAAATAGGGCCGTTAGTTTTGAAATGGAAAAGAAAATGAATGAAGCCGAAAACACCATTTCCAACTTGGAAAGCCAGAAAGAGATAGCAACCATTAGTCGAAATTACATTATAGGAATTGCTTGTTTAACATTTGTTATAGCAATCATCATCTATAGTCGCTATCGCCTAAAGCAAAAAACGAATGCACAACTATCCAAAACTTTACAAGAGTTAAAAGACACACAGCAGCAATTATTACAAAGTGAAAAGTTGGCAGCCTTTGGTGCTGTAGCTACAAGGATTGCACATGAAATACAGAATCCATTAAACTTTGTTACTAATTTTTCTCAACTATCTGAAGAACTGGTAACAGATATTATTTCTGCAAAGAATGATGAAGAGAAGAATGAATCTGCAAAATTATTGATTGACAATTTGCAGAAAATAAACCATCATGGCAAACGTGCTGATAGTATAGTGAAACAATTATTTGAGCACACGAAGGCGGGCACTGCACATGAATATTTTGAAGAAGAAAATATATAATATTAAAAAGGAATTTACTACCCTATGAAAAAAAATGTTCTATTACTGTTAGGAATTTACCTAACCATTTATATATTTTCTGGGTGCAAATCTGAGAATAGAAACGCCCCAAGTGCTACAAATGGATATCTCGATCTCTCTAAATGGGATTTTGAAAAGAATGGCGACTTGGTATTAGACGGTAATTGGGAATTTTACTGGAATAAATTATATACACCGCATGATTTTCAAAAGGATTCCTTACCTGCTATGCCAACTTATGTAGCAGTTCCGCACATGTGGAATGATATGAAAATTGGTTCTGAAATTCTTTCGGGTGAAGGATTTGCCACTTATAGATTAAAGGTAAAATTAAGTCAGGTATATGATATATTAGGCATTAAACTTCTGGATGCTTCTTCGTCATACAAATTATGGATTAACAACACACTTATTGCAACTAATGGAAAAGTTTCTACAGTATTATCTGATATAAAACCACAATTGCTGCCGCAAGTAAAAACCTTTGCTATAAATTCAGATAAAATTGAAATTATAGTACAGGTTGCAAATAACTTTCATTATAAAGGAGGTCTATGGGAAAGCATTCGCATAGGAACAACGGAACAAATTATGATGGCTCGTGAGCGGAATGTAATATATAACCTGTTTCTTACGGGTATACTTTTTATTTTGGCCATATATCAATTTTGGATTTATCTATTGGGCAAAAAAGAGAAAGGGGCATTGTGGTTTGGCATATTGTGCTTTAGTGTTTTCATCAGAACATTACTAATAAATGAGAGAATTTTGTATGACTTTTTCCCTAATTTTGATATAAATATTGGTTATCGGCTTGAATATTTAAGCATATTTATGTTACCCTTATTTTTTGCTTTATATTTTTACTATCTGTTCGAAAAAATATTCCCCAAATATGCTGTAAAAATTATTCTTGTTTTTTCAGTTATAGAATTCATTATAATATTAATGCCAACACATATTTATACGGCAGCTATCATTCCAATTCAGATAATCCTATATGCTGAATATCTTTATTTCTTTAGCTATACTTTTAAGCTAATCAACCAAAAACAGTCAGGGGCAATGCTATTCTTATTAAGCTGGATAGTGGTACTAACTTTAGGGATGAATGATATTCTACATTTGAACGGCGTAATCAATACCATGCAGGTGGGACATTATGCATTTTTTGTATTTCTATTAACACAAGCATATATTATATCAAGTAAAATTGCAAATGCTTATAATAAATTGGAAGATTTATCAGTAAACCTTGAACGTAAAGTAGAGCAACGCACACAAGAATTAAAAGAATCGCAAACACAATTGGTGGAGAGTGAAAAAATGGCAGCCTTTGGTGCAGTAGCCACACGGGTTGCACATGAAATACAAAACCCTTTAAATTTCGTTACTAATTTTTCAAATCTATCACAAGAATTAGTGAATGAAATTATAGATTCGAAAAATGAAGAAGAAAAAAATGAAGCGGCAAAATTATTGATAGATAATCTGCAAAAAATAGAGCATCATGGAAAACGGGCTAGTAATATAGTGAAAGAATTATTTAAACATACTAGAGATGGGACAGTACATGAATATTTTGAAGCGTAGTTAGCTTTGACAACTTTGCTTGCATCGACGCAAGCAAAGTTGTCAAAGCTGTGTGTTAATAAATCATCCCCGCCAACTCCTCCCCTATCAAACTACCAATGGCAATACCCATCCCATTGAGTCGGCAAGCTGCATATATATTTTTATCTACTTGTTTTACAATGGGTGTTTTATCTTTCCCAAATGCCATAATTCCAGCCCAGCGGTGATCGATTTCGAAAGGTTGATTATATAGAATGAGCTCTTTTAAATAATATGACAGTCGCTGTTGAATATCTTGGTTTAGTGAAATATCTGTGGTAGTTTCTGTTTCAAAATCCATATTTCTGCCACCACCAAAAATTACTCGGTTATGATAATCCCTAAAATAAAAATAACCATCATCGAAATGAAAAATACCTTTAAATTTAAGACTTGGAATTGGTTTGGTAACGAGTATTTGTCCACGGCCTGGGGCTATATCTAACTCAGGAAAAAACTTGCCAGTAAAGGCATTGGTGCATACTGCAACTTTCCCAACTTTTATTATATGTCGACTTTGGGGCTGCAAATTTGTTATAATATGTATTTCATCATTGTTATCAGTTATTTCTTCTACCTCTGCTCCATTCAAAATATCAACACCCAATGACAAGGTATATTGCCAAAGATTATACATAGCACGGCCGGTATCAATTTGTCCTTCACAACTATTATTTATAAAGCTTGACAACAGATTTTTGTTGAAGCCATAAGTATCTATTTTACTATTATCAAACTTGAATACTTCCTGTTGGTGAATATTATATAATAGTTTGTTCAGATATTCGATTTGATCAGCTTCTACATTTTCATTTTTGAATAATAGTTCTCCCCCACCCTGACCCAAATATCCCAACTTATCATCGCCCAAACGAGCACGAAGCATTTGCAATCCTTTCACACGTTTTTCCACCAAAGCCAATGCTTGCTCTTCTCCCATCAACTTAATATCAGAAAGGATTTCGCAGGCACTCCCAAAACAGGCAAAGCCCGCATTTTTGGTACTTGCCCCTGTAGGAAAAGTGCCTCGCTCAAGTATGACAATTTTTAAAGACGGATTTTTTTCTTTTAAAGAACATGCAAGCGACAAGCCCGTGATTCCCGACCCAATTATGGCCACATCATATTGACCAAAAGTGTTGATTTCCCAAAATGACAACATGCCGCAAATCTAAAACCCTTGATTGATAAAGGTTGAGAGAATACGAGTAAGTTTGCCACGAATTATTCACATTGGACAATCACTAAGGCGTATAGCGTTAATTTCGCAGACCGTTGGAAGCTATAGAAATCATAGTCATTATTTTGTTGGCATTACTTGCTAACTGTCTGTTGGTGCAGGTATTATACCATTGCTTTATGTTTATCAGATTGGCAATATATAAAAACCCAACTGGCGAACCTGCAAGCATACAGGCCGTTTCGGTGATTATTGCAGCCCGCAATGAGTATGACAATCTAGAAAAACACTTGGAACTGATACTGGAACAAAACCATCCCAAGTTTGAAGTGGTGGTGATAAACGACTGCTCGTGGGACCAAACTGCTACATTGCTTGAACGCTTGCAGATTCGCTACGCACATTTAAAAGTGGTAACCCTGCTTGAGCAAGAGAAATACCCCAAGGGCAAAAAATTTGCTCTCACCTTGGGTATCAAAGCATCGGAACACGAGCTGCTCCTTTTTACCGATGCTGATTGTAAACCCGCAAGCAATATGTGGTTACGAAATATGCAAACCCGCTTTACACCCAATAAACATTTGGTTTTGGGATATTCGCCTTACAAAAAACAAAATGGGCTTCTTAATATGTTTATCCGTTTTGAAACTTTTATGACGGGAATGAGTTATTTGTCATTTGCCTTGATCAAAGATGCATATATGGGGGTGGGCCGAAACTTGGCTTATCGCAAAAGTTTGTTTTTCAATATTAAAGGATTCGCATCACACAATCACTTGCTGTCTGGCGACGATGATTTGTTTGTGAATGAAACCGCTAACCAACAAAATGTTGCAATAGAGATACGCAAAGATAGTTTTATGGTGAGCGAGCCTAAAGAAAACTGGGCAAGCTGGCGTAGACAAAAAAGTCGCCATATAAGCACTGGGAAGTATTATAAGGGCCGTCACCAATTTTGGCTGGGGGTATTTTCAGTTTCCCATATTCTTTTCTACCTGTCGTTAATTGGTTTACTACCGTTTATATTTATATATACTGATGGTATTTATGTTCACTATGAGCAACTATTATATATGATTGCTGGGGCTTACGGATTTAGGCTACTGGTGCAACTTTGTATCTATTATCCCAATATGAAAAAACTACATGACACACAGTTGATTTTCTTATTACCTGTTCTAGATTTGATGTATAGTTTTTACTTGTTTATTTTTGGAATTGGTGGTTTATTTTCCAAACCAAAAACATGGAGTTAATCCATAAATATTTCCCCGACCTTTCCGCAGAGCAACAAAAACAGTTTGGCATGTTGCAAAGTTTATATATAAACTGGAATGAAAAGATAAATGTAATTAGTAGAAAAGATATAGATTTCTTATATGAAAAACATGTATTACATTCTTTAGCAATTGCCAAATTTTTAAGATTCAAACCCAATACAAAAATCTTGGATATTGGTACGGGTGGCGGTTTCCCAGCTATTCCTTTAGCTATTATGTTTCCAGAAACACAAATTGTGGCAGCAGATTCTATAGGTAAAAAAATAACGGTAGTAGAAAACATTTCAAATGAATTGGGATTGTTAAATATTATAGCTAAAAATATAAGAGGCGAACAAATAAAAGATACATTTGACTTTATTGTAAACCGAGCTGTGGAGCCACTTACTGAACTGCATAAACATACTGCTAAACTAATCAACAAAAGCTGGTTCAACGACGAGCCCAATGGAATAATATCATTGAAAGGTGGAGATTTGGCTGCTGAAATTAATGATCTCAAAAATTTACCTTATTTTAAAGTAAAAGTAAGACAAATCCCAATTTCAAAATATTTTGATGAACCTTATTTTGAGACCAAGTCATTAATCTATCATTCTGCCCAAAAATGAATTCATTTTTTAGATTAATCAGGCTGCCCAATATTCTGATTATTGTGTTCACGCAAGTGTTGTCAGGTATCTGTTTGTACCCTTTGGGATTAGCGTTGTTGCAAGATTTACATTTCTGGATTATTATTCTTTCTACTGCCTTTACTGCGGCGGCGGGTTATATTATCAACGACTATTTGGATGTAAATATAGACGAGATCAACAAGCCTGATAAAGTAGTAATCGGTACCAGTATTAAACGCAAACATGCTATTCTCATTCACATATCCATTAGTGTAATTGCAGTGTTGGGTATGGCAATAGTATCTTATAAACTTGCGGTATTGGTTCTGGTAATTGGGTTGTTGCTTATCAAATATTCTTCTACATTTAAAAAACAAGTATTGGTAGGGAATATATTTGTTTCCCTATTTTGCAGCATGACCATTTTTATATTATATCTTTGGAATTCGAATATACTTTTGAACCATGTAATAGCATATTCAGTTTTTGCATTTATCACTACGCTCAACCGCGAAATTATAAAGGACACTGAAGATATCAAAGGCGACAGGATGCAGCATTGTAAGACCTTTCCTGTGGTTTATGGAATCAACAAAACTAAGAACTTATTATATATACTCAATTCAGTAATATTAACTGCAAGTATTATATATTTTTACCAACTTTTCGAGAGGCACGATTACTATTATAACAAAATGGATTATATTGCATTTGTATATGCACTTATTTTTATTATAGCACCGATGTTCTATATGATATTCAAATTGATATTGGCCAGAAAGGTAGATGAATTTGGATATCTTAGCAAATTGAACAAACTGATTATGTTGAGTGGAATATTGAGTTTATTGTTTTTAATTTTGTAAATTATGCAAATTATTTTGTCGTCGAAATCACCACGCAGGCAAGAGTTGGTTTCCAAACTGGGTTATCCTGTAAGCATTGACCCCATTGATGCTGATGAGTCATTTCCACCTAATCTGAAAGCAGGAGAAATTGCGAGTTACTTATCAAAAAAAAAATCAGATCATTATCATAAAACGTTAGATACGGGAGAAGTATTATTAACTTGCGATACAATAGTTTGGATTGATGAAAGGGTGATGAACAAACCTGAAAACATTGATGAAGCTAAACAAATGTTACTTACACTTAGCGGAAAAATGCATGAGGTATATACAGGTGTCACTTTAAAAACTAATAAGGATATAATCACTTTTGCTGAAAAAACCGAAGTCTATTTTAAGCCCCTAACTCTTGCAGAAATTGATTATTATATAAACACATTCAAACCACTGGACAAAGCCGGTGCTTATGGCATACAGGAATGGATAGGTTATATTGGGGTAGAGAAAATAGTTGGGTGTTATTATAATGTGATGGGGTTGCCTTTGAGTAAGGTGTATGGGGAGTTGCTACAGATATTAAAGCTGCCGTCATTCTGAGGAACGAAGAGTGTGCAGGTGCGGGGGGTGACGAAGAATCCCATTGGGTGTATGCTCGGCAAGATTAAATCCCCGAGCACACACCCAATGGGATTCTTCGCAGGAAGCCTGCTCAGAATGACGACATAAAATAAGTAATGCTAATTCTTCACCAACTTCTTCATGCACACATTCCCTTTATTATCATTAAAGCGGATATAATATATACCCGGTATATAATTAGAAACATTGATGGTATTTCCATCCAATTTTTGGTATGTTATTAATTTCCCTTGGGCATCTAAAACGGTGTAATATAGAATTGTATAATTTTGTGTATTGCTTACTTGTATATATTCCACTGCTGGGTTTGGGTATATATTTAAATCGATAGTATTTTCGAATTTGGTAGCTTGCTTAATGGAAACCGGGAATGAAACTTCATGTCCCAAATAAGCCCGTATCATTGGTGTTCCGCCCAAATCTGTTTTATTGGTTTTATGCCATTTGTTCAACACATTATAATACAAATGTTGGTTACCCTGAGAGGTTTTATAATTTCGGTCGAAGCCCACATTAAGAATAAAATCAGTTGTTTGCGACCAACCGATATAGAACTTACCTTGAGGTAGAGAGATGGGCGTATCTAATACATAATTGGTGAAAGTATTTTGGCCCAATTGATATTCTGGTCCATTAGGAACATCAATCGTTTTATATAATGAATCTACTGAAGAGCCTTGTGTTACAGTTTTCCAAATATGTATTTTGAATGGCTTGCCGTTTACTTTGATAGAACTTTGGTTAAAGAAAAAACTTACTGCCCATAAGGTATCTGGTTCATTTAAACGGAATTCGAGAGCTACCTTGCCACCTCCATTTTCAATACCGTATCCACACTCTGCAGTACCATCATCATAAGCTAAGTAATTGGCAAATATCGTTTGTCTATTTACCGAATCATTTTCCGTGTGTTTATCACCTGTGAGGTTGTGCGTCCATAAACGGTTTATAATAACAGTATCGGTATTTGCGGGATAGAAGGTATTAAAGTTTTTCAGCGGGTTTGCAATAGTTTTTTTGAGGTTTTGAGGAAAATTAGGCTCCAGATCTAGTTTTAAATATAATGAATTATAGTTCTTGTCTCTATAATTTTCTGCACGATTAAAAAATAAAGGGACTTTGTTAAAACTTTTGATAGCACATCGGGAACTATCTATAATTTCATTTGAAAAATTATTGTAAAATTGCCCCCAAGGCATGGAGTAATAGTCATTCAGCAAATTATTGGGAATCGATGCAAATGCCACATCAACTTGATTGGAATCATTTCTAAATTGATGGTTATCCAATAATAAATAATCGAGATGCCAATGGTTAGAATTTCCTGTTTGTAGCGAGTAATTGATAAATCTGAACCTGAAGCCTTCATGTAAAAACACAGGATCAGTTATATTTATAAAGTAATGATTAAATTTAACAGGCAGTCCTTTACCTCCTATTTCCCATATCCTTTCCCATATTCCATTTTTACTATAAAACTCTATTACCAAACTATCTTGTGGATCTCTGGTGTTAAATAATGGATCAATATCTAAGCCTTGTGGCTGCATATAAAAAGACAAAAATAAAGAATCTGTCTTGCCTATATTTTTCAAATTGATACCCTGCGATTCCAAGGTATCTGAACTTCCATAAGCCAAGCTAATTCCTGTATAAGGCTGCCCTTGGTTGTTGAGATTATCGAAAGAAGCAACACCATAGGTGGGCGGGTTAATAGATGCTGTATTGTTTATAAATACATAATTATTGGTCCAGCGATTTTGGTTGGGATATATTGCTGTGGTGGTAAAATCGTCGAAGAAAGGAAGGGTAAGGGTATCTGTGGCTGCGGCACGTTCTTTTATGGGCTCGGGCCATGGGTTATTGGGGTGGTTGAATATATGCTGCTGTATCACTGCATTCCTTTCCAGCCGTCTATATGTTTGTTGTTGTGCATTAACTGCCATCGCAATCAAACAATTTAATATGATAATACTTGTTTTTTTCAAATTCATTTTATATAAACATCAATTTCAGACCCCGGTGCAATTAATTTATCTTTCTTATAAGAGGGTTTTTGCTTCCAAATAGTTGCATCGGCGGTATCAATATTATTGCTTTTTTTTACTACGCTTCCCATCTTCAACCCTAATTCATTCAGTTTGTCCCTTGCCTCACCCACTGTTAAATCACTGAGGTCGGGCATTTCAATATCATCGTTCAAACCCATATCATCATCTGCCTTGCTTAACTTCGTTACCTCCACAACCAAATCTATTTTACTACCTTTGGGCAATTCCATATCTTCTGTAATTTTACGCCCGTGGTAAATTGCTTCAATCACCACATCGTCATAAATTCCTTTGCGTTCGATTCGTTTACCCAGCAACATTCCCATACCCTCCAGATACATTTTCACTTCACGGCTACTGCCTTTCAATTGTTCAAACTTTAACATTGCTTGTGGCACGTTCAGGGCGTTTACAGTGAGGTATATTATTCTTCCTTTCTTAACTTTCTCATCGGCCAAAGGACTTTGCTCAACAATACTCATGCGTGGCATATTGTCCATAAAAACCGAATCACGTACTTGGTATTTCAATCCGTTTTGTTCAATTATTTCAATCGCTTTATTTAAGGTAACGCCTTTAAGGTCGGGCACTTTCATTTCTTCGCCATGCCTTGTAACGAAGCTCAAAGTTAAATTGGCAATAAAGCCTATTACTACCAGCACAATTAAAGCCAATAGTAGGTTTAACCAAAAATAACGGGTAATAAAAAACTTAAGCCACATATTCTAATCTAACATGCAAAAAAAAGGACAAATATCCAAATGCCCTTGCATTAATTTTTTGAAAATGAAAATAATTAACCTCAACAACTAAAAAAATGTTGATTATCAATACACTTAATGCTTGATATGGAATAGAAAGTATTATAAATGCAGACTGTCTTTTCGTGCAAGCAATTGCTCCTGTGTTTCTACATGCTCAGGGTCGGGAATGCAACAGTCAACGGGGCAAACGGCAGCACATTGGGGCTCTTCGTGAAAGCCTACACACTCAGTACATTTATAGGGCGTGATATAATACGTATCGTCCGATACGGGATTGAATCTGTGGCCTACTTCTACTTCTTCGCCATCTTTGGCAATGGTGCCAGCTACAGAGGTGCCATCGGTAAAAGCCCATTCAGCACCTGATTCATATATTGCATTGTTAGGACACTCGGGCTCACAAGCTCCGCAGTTGATACATTCGTCGGTAATTTTAATAGCCATGGTTGTAAAAAATATTTTTGCAAAACTACCTGCATTTTTTCATTAATACAACACCGTATTTTGCAATTCTTTAAATTAAATGAATTCTAAATTAAATACCAAGCCATTTATACAACTGGGCAAAGCGATGGCGGCGGTTGATGCCGAAATTTTGGAAGCAATTTTTCACCAGGCTTATATCAAAAATCAATGGTTCACGCCTGCCAATGTGCAAAAGGCGTGGCAATCATATATCGATATGTTGCAGAATGATATGGGTGAATGGTTATCAAAATATGATTTTTCGGCTCATAGAAAAAGTTTGAATATTGGAATTGTGATGGCGGGGAATATCCCGATGGTGGGTTTGCATGATTTGATTTGCGTGCTTGCGTGCAGACATAAGGCATTGGTTAAATTAAGTTCGAACGATGAAGTGCTGATTCCATTTATTATAACATTGCTTAAAGATATTTCACCTGAGTTATATGCAAATATATCATTTGTAGAAAAGCTGGAAAAGTATGATGCTGTAATAGCCACAGGCAGCAACAATACCGCCACCCATTTCGAATATTATTTTAAAGAAGTACCACATATTATTCGCCGTAACAGAAATGGAGTGGCTATTATATATGGCGATGAAACCATTGAAGATATTGCCAACCTGGGCCATGATATATTTGATTATTTTGGGATGGGCTGCCGCAATGTTTCCAAAATTTATTTGCCCGAAGGATATGATATCAAATATTTATACGAACCGATTGAGCAATATGCAGACATTGTAAACCATAATAAATATGCAAACAATTATACCTACCAAAGAGCTATTCATCTGATGAATTTGGTGCATATATATGATAATAATTTCCTGCTCCTCAAACAGCACGAACAAATAGCCAGCCCCATAGGAACTTGCCACTACGAGTATTATACCGATTTGCAAAAACTGGAAACCGAACTCACCGAAAAGCAAAACGAAATCCAATGTATTATATCGACCAAGCCCCTCTCCCACTTACCAAGTTTCAAACCTGGCCAAGCACAAAACCCCAAGCCTTGGGATTATGCGGATGGGGTGGATACGATTGGGTGGTTGTTGGGATTGTAGTATAAAGACAAATATATTATAATAAACTATGGTACAATTAGAAATTACTGGAGGAGCAAGAATAGGTTTTGCCAATGCTACTTGGCCTCTAGCAACGTTAATTGTAACCAAATATAGATTAGACATCAATGCTACAATTGTAGGAAATTGTTCTTTTACTACCAACGATATTATTTCTATTGAACCATGCAGCGGATTATTTTCAAAAGGGATAAAAATAAACCATAGGGTTGAAGCATATAAGAATAAGGAAATTATTTTCTGGACTAACCAAAAATTTGAAGATATTATAAATTCAATAAATGAAGTTGGCTTTGTGTGTAATAGTCCGTCGCCAATTAATGAAGATGTTATACAAAGGCAAAATATGGGAACATTTCCAATTAAGAGAGCATCAGGAATTGTTATATCAATTATATGGATTTTACTTTCTTCATTTCTTTTAATTGATTTTTTTAACTTCAAAGAGCCACCTTCATTTAAAGGGATAATTCCACCCTTTATATTTATTCTAACCCTATCAATATTAATTTTGATATCCAAGAAATTTCGAAATATTATTTTAAAGAAAGGCAGAACTATTAAAGATATAGATAAGGTTTTGTATTTTATTTTAGGAATTAGTTTACTTGTACTTTTAGGGTTGATAATATAGGGCAAGGTAAATATTTAGTTGAGTATTGGGATTAGATATATATTATACAAATTCAAGTAGAAAGATTCTGTATAGCCATTGCTAAACGCCTTTCAACGATATTATTCAACTCCTTCAGAGTTGCGTTTGAGGGCGATTTTTACTCCCTGCATTGTATGCAGGGTTATTCATATTAAATCCCTTCAGGATTTTTCACTTGGTATAATATTCATCAGCAAACCATCAACTCTGAAGGAGTTGCGTTTGAGGGCGATTTTCTCTCCCTGCATTGCATGCAGGGTTATTCATATTAAATCCCTTCAGGATTTTTTATTATAATACATTTAGCCTGATACTAGGAACTCTGA
Organism: Chitinophagaceae bacterium; assembly: GCA_043750035.1. Classification (GTDB taxonomy): domain Bacteria; phylum Bacteroidota; class Bacteroidia; order UKL13-3; family UKL13-3; genus CANJUD01. Next base: position 4,021 of record JAYVCI010000048.1, on the reverse strand, counting down.
AGGAGTTCAATATGAATAACCCCTAATGAAATTAGGGGATACGAACAGCGACAAACAACAACTCTGAAGGAGTTGAATATCAGCGACAATCTCCCTACTATCTATGCTATCCCCAACTTGAAGTCGCAATTTGCGACTTCAAGTTTTTAAATACTTGTATATAAAGCAGGCCATATACTTTAGCTTTGCAGCGTGCTCCCATTTGGTTGGTGGGGACACCAACCAAGGACAATATATAGATGAACATCGGTTTAATCTCAGACACCCACGGTTATATAGACCCGAAACTGGAAAGAATATTTGCAGGATGCGATGAGATATGGCATGCAGGCGATTGGGGAAATTATGAAGATACCGTTGTTAAACTAAAAGCTATATGCCCGATAGTAAAAGGCGTTTTTGGAAATATTGATGGGCAAGATATTCGAGCTGAGTTTCCGGAATATATATGTTTTACGGCTGGGGGATTGAAAGTATCTATGATACATATTGGAAACCCGAGAGGAATATATACTGCTACTTTGCACGACTGGTTGCGTAAAGACAGGCCCAAACTTTTTATCTGTGGTCATTCGCATATTTTGAAAGTGGTACAAGATAAAAAATTCAATCATTTACATATTAATCCGGGTGCTGCGGGTATGCATGGGTTTCATCATGTGCGTACGGTGTTGAGGTTTCAAATCAATGAGGGAAAAATCAGTAATTTGGAAGCAGTGGAACTAGGCCCACGCACTGCGGAAAATTTTCCTTCTGCTACTTAGGGTTTGTGGCTTAATTTTGCACCCCTCTAAATCTCCCCGGAGGGGAGACCGCGGCTGTGTATTTATTTGTACTTTATACTAGCTACTTTATACTAACTACTACAATGGAACATATAAAAAGAAGCAACAAACAAGACAATTTCCAAGCACCCGATTTTTATCAGTTGGATGACTTATTTAGTGACGAACATAAACTGATTCGTGATACCATTCGCCAATGGGTGAAACAGGAGGTATCGCCAATTATAGAAGATTGCTGCCAACAGAATTATTTTCCACAGCATATAGTAAAGGCTATGGGCGAAGTGGGATTGTTCGGTCCACAACTGCCCACTGAATATGGCTGCGGCGGACTCGACTATATAGCCTACGGACTGATGATGCAAGAGCTTGAACGTGGTGATAGTGGTATGCGTAGCACGGCTTCTGTGCAAGGAAGTTTGGTGATGTATCCGATATATAAATTTGGAAGTGAAGAACAGAAACGCAAATACTTACCCAAGCTTGCCAAAGGCGAATGGCTCGGTTGCTTTGGATTAACCGAACCTGACCATGGCAGTGACCCAAGTAGTATAGTTACCAATTTTAAGGAAGATGGCGACCATGTAATATTGAACGGAGCAAAGATGTGGATTTCAAATTCGCCTTTTGCTGATATCGCAGTGGTGTGGGCTAAAAACGAACAAGGTATTATACAAGGTATTATAGTAGAGCGTGGCATGGAAGGATTTTCAACTCCTGAAACCCACGGCAAATGGAGCCTGCGTGCAAGTGCAACCGGCGAATTGGTTTTCGACAATGTGCGTGTTCCCAAAGCTAATATATTCCCTGGAGTAACCGGATTGAAAGGCCCTTTGACTTGTCTCAACTCTGCCCGCTATGGAATTAGTTGGGGTGCAATTGGTGCAGCCATGGATTGTTTTGATTCGGCAAAAAGATATTCGATGGAACGCCAACAATTTGGAAGACCAATAGGTGGATTCCAGTTGCAACAAAAGAAGTTGGCAGAGATGCTCACCGAAATTACCAAAGCACAATTGGTATGCTGGAGACTTGGGCACTTAATGAACGAAGGAAAAGCAACTCCCGCACAAATATCATTGGCCAAAAGAAATAATGTAGATATGGCATTGCATATAGCCCGCGAAGCTCGCCAAATACACGGCGGCATGGGCATAACAGGCGAGTACCCCATTATGCGACACATGATGAATCTAGAATCTGTAATCACTTACGAAGGAACCCACGATATACATTTACTGATTTTGGGAATGGAGATTACAGGAGAGAATGCATTTGTCTGAACTGTGATTTTTACGAATATATGATTTCTCATAAAAATCTAACAATTTTATAGTTAATGTTTAAGTATCATTTACGATAAAAGAAGAATATAAATATTCTGATACCATTACTTAGTAGCTGTTTAGGCCACTTGCAAAAAAAAATATTTATTGGCCTAATACAGATACAGTTTCGGTATAATATCAATGCAACAAAACCACTCTTCCATCCAACATCTTATCATTATAATAATATCTCAAGAAATACACACCTGATGGATATTGTTCCATATTAAATGTGAACTTTCTTTCATTTCCTGGTTGTAATTTCATTAATATTTTTCCACCAAAATCTGTTAAGAATAATTCATTGATCTGTCCTTCCACTTCCACGTTTAGTGGGCCTGTGGTAGGATTGGGATAATATTTCCAGTTTGTAAATTTGAGCTGGGGTTCAACAGTAGCAGTATCTTTTGTAGGTGATTGTGTTAATTGGCTGCTGTCTTTTTTCGCTGTATCTTTTGGGTTGAAACGGTTTTGTACTTGTAGGGTATCTTTTATTTGTTTGAAAGTATCAGGCAATTGTTTGTCGCAGCTCACCATTAGTGTGTATTGGTCAATTAGGCGGAGTAATAATCCATTTAATGTTTCTACTTTATATTCATCGGTACTGGGTTTTATATGTGCTCCACCAATGCCGCTGTCGTCTGTTAAAAACACATAAGTTCCATTGGTGGTAAGTGCCAGGCAACGCATTAGATACTCCGTACTTTTATCAACGCCACTTGAGGCAACGGGTATGATACGTATGCCCAGTTTGGCAGCCTTTTCTATTACTTTTTTCACACGGGTTATATCCTCCAAATTTGTATGTGGCGGAGCATCCAATACCAAAAACAATAATTTAGTTATGGCATTTTTGCTCCAGTTCAATTTATTTATGGCCATGCTCAAAGCAGTATCAACAGCCTCGGGAAAATCGCCACCACCGCCAGCAGCCTGGGCTTTGATAAAATTCATTGTTTGTGTTATATCGGAACTTAACTGACTTGTTTGTGTTAAATAGGCATCGGTATAATCACGGTAAAATACAGAACCTAATCTGAAATTCAAATCTGGATGTTTTTCTTTTGCTTTCATCATCACATCATTTAGTTCAGCTTTTAGATAGGATATCTCATCGCCCATACTACCTGTGGCATCCACCACCCAAGCAATATCAACCGTGTCAGCTTTGCTACATTCGGAATTTACTTTTATAAAATTGATCCCTTGCTTAAAAGTTTTTACGTCTTTAATATTGGTTATCTTGTCATCAATAGTAACAGAAACATTATATAATATATCATTATTCTGTTGGGCAACATTATATAGTTCTGCCCACAGTTCTGCCTTGCCTGTTTGGTCGGTTTGTGCGGTCCATACATTGTTTCCTTTTTTGTCGAGTAGTTTTACTGTGGCATTTATTATAGGGAAATTATCACGATTACTCACTTGTACTGTATATCTATTTTTGGGTTGCATTTTCCATACATTGGTATGTGTTTTCAAATCACCTTCGGCTATATCATTCCACATATTCCATTTGCTAAAATCGTTTACTTCGCCTGCTGTGAGCATGCCCGCTTTTACTCCAGCATCGTCGGGAATATCAGATGTAATTGTTTTATAAGATTCACCTTTTTTACTTTTGTCAGAAACTCTATCGTAACTTGTTGTAGGTGCGGCAGATAAAGCATCTCCAAAACCTGTTGACTTTGCATCAAAAGTTGTAACTATACGCAAACCACCATTGCGTTCTAATAATTTTGAATCTAATGTTGTGCTGTTTATTCCATCCCTTTCTATAGTTTTTACTTCCATAATAACTCTGCCTAAGCTATCTTTATTAACGGCACTGCTATCTGTATCTTTTTTTAACTGTATTGCAGTCGGGATTATTATAGCCTTTTTAGCAGCAAACATTTTTACATC
>JAYVCI010000047.1:0-7920 GCA_043750035.1 Chitinophagaceae bacterium | reverse complement strand
GTAAACGGAGCAGTACCTTCTGCAGAATCTATGGAGAAATCTGGGTTAATTTCTTTTACAGTGATTACTACTTTATCCTTGGCTTCACATTGGTTTTGATGGGTAGTGTATAATAGTTCATGTTTCCCAACACCGGCCTTTTCAGGGTCGAAGGTATTACCATCTACCCCGCTGCCCGACCACGTTCCACCTTCGGGTATCCCCAAGAGTACCTGCTGGCCGTTATACATGCATATTGTTTTATCTTCGCCAGCTTCTGCGGATGCTGTGTTCTTTATGGTAACCACGCCATCAAAATATGACAACTCGCACGCACCTTTTGCCAGGTATTTAAGCGAATATTTATAAGTACCAGGTCCAGGATATATGTGTGGCGGAGGCACTAAACTGTTATCTGAAAACCCGTCATCGCCTGACCATTCAATAAATGTAGGTAACTCATTTTGATCGGAACTTACAAAATAGAATTTAGCTTCGGTGCAATTTTGAAGTTGATAAGCAGCTATAACAGAAACTGGTACATAATCAATAAAAATAGAATCTTTGGTTTTGTAATCACTGCAATTGTTCCAAATATGAACGGTATAATTGATGTAGCGTTTACCCGCATATTTAAGGGTGAAATCATTGCTATCCATTAAGGTCTTATTGTCTATAATCCACTCAAACTTAATTGCTCCATTACCTTTCTCAAGTATATATTTGAACTGGATTTGACCACATCCAATGTATTTAACATTGTTTATAGCCGTTATTTTTTCGCACTGCCCTAACGACAACTTTGCCAAGAATAGGACAAACACCAGTAGAATGAAGTTGAAAGACTTTTTCATGGCTGTTTAATTGTGGTCAAAAGTACAAAAAAATCCGAACAAAAAAAAATTTTTTTATACAGGCAACTTTTTGTTCCTTTGTTAGGTCATGTTTTTTGTAGCCCCTAATAATTTGGATATGGACGACAAGGAACTTGTGGAAGGATGTCTTTTAGAAAATGTGATTTTCCAAGAGAAGCTGTACCGCAAGTATTCGGGTAAAATGATGGGGCTTAGTTTGCGTTACGTGAAAAGCAGGGAAGAAGCTGAAGACGTGGTGCAAGAAGGGTTTATAAAGGTATTCGACCATTTAAAAAACTTTAGGTTCGACTGCCCTTTGGAAGGATGGATAGCGAGGATAATGGTGAACACGGCCATTACATTTTACAACAGAAACAAGAGAACCGCATTTGAAGAAGACATCAATAACATGTATGAAGATATAAGCCATTATTATGAAAACGCGGGACAAAATCTTCAAGCACAGGATTTACTTAAATTGATCAACCTGTTACCTGACGGATATAAAATGGTGTTTAATATGTTTGCAATAGAAGGATATAACCACAAAGAAATATCAATGATGCTTGGCGTAACTGAAAACACAAGCAAAACGCAATATTTTAAAGCACGCAACTATTTAAAGAAATTATTAGAACAGCAACACTTAGCAGAATATGAATAAAAATATAGAAGATTTATTCAAGGATGGGTTCGAGGGCTTTGAGCAGCAGCCTGAGAAAGATTTGTGGGACAAGATTTTGCAACAAAGGCAAGTCAACAACCTCACCAATAGCCCCAGCCATGAAGTAACCCCCGAACATATATACAGCAAAGAGTTTAAAAACTTTGTGCAACAGCCAAATGAAAAAGTTTGGCGTAATGTATTGATACATATTAATAACAGACGTCAACAAAAGAAATACATGAAATGGTCTCTGCTCCTATTGTTGCTCATAGGTAGTTGCAGCTCTTTGGTATGGTTATATGATAATAAAGGTGATGGGGATTTGATTACTGGAAAATCAGTAACGGAAAAAGGAGCAAAGCAAATCCAAAAAGAATCCAATAACAATATTACTAGCACTGCACAAACGCCCAATACTAATAAAGTTAAAGAGCGAACAAATACTAATAGTGAAACTATGGGTAATACTCTTGTTGATTATAATAAGAGAAATTATCGCAAAACATCAGGACGCAACCCTGAATCAACAAATAATAATGATGTTGTAGTTGTTAATGAACCTTTTGCTTTGAGTCCAAATGATAAAATAGTTAACGAAAAGACAATAGCAAAATACATTGAATTTATTACCATAATTAACGAACATAATAAACTGAAAGAAATTGCTGAGGCAGCCACAAACAAGGAGCTTGCAAACAACTCCGCCCTATTGAAACCAGATTCAGCAGCAACTGCTTTTACCAGTACTAAGAAAAAAGACGAAAAGAAAATCCTTGAAACAAAAGGAGAAAAGAAATGGTGGCATGGCCCCAGCTATTTTAAATATACCAGCGAAACCGATATGAACAACGAAGAATCGAATTGGAAATTTGGTGCTTCTGTAGGTATTGAAATTCCAATAGTACGTTTTAAAGGAAATTCTGGCTACACTTTATATACCCAATTCAGGAAGGATGATGAAAAACGTGCCTTTTCATATAATGCACAAGTATTTGCTGTGCGTCAGTTAGGTAGTATACTCCTTGTTCAAACAGGTTTGGGATATAGTTCATTTGGATTTACAGGAGATTATCAGCATAGTATATATTCAGTGCGGGATTCTATCACTCCGCAAGGAAATATTATACACGACACTACCTATTCATACAAGATAAATGCCCAAAGCCAATACAGGATCAACTATCTTGAAGTACCAATCATTTTTGGTTATCATTTTGGTGATTACAGATTCAACTTCGATTTAAAAGTTGGGTATATATTTCAATTACTTGCTTCACAAAATGGTAGTGTGTTATCTCCTACTTCTCATCAATTAGAACCCCTTGGGGCAGCTAATCAGTTGTCAGCAAATAGAATTGGTGCTTCAGGAGTTATTAGTCTTAGATTAAATTAACAGATTAAACATGAATTAAGTTTCTTTATAGAGCCGGCTTACAGAAAAAACTTAAATCCTTTAATGGGTATTGATGCACTGCAACAATATATCAATTCATGGGGATTAAATGGTGGTATTAAGTTCCATTTGGATTAATTCTCTCCTCCACTATATCATTTTTACTGGGTTTGAAGGCTTTTATCATCCTGCATTTGCCATGTATATCTTTCTTTAGCTCAACGTGGCTATAATACTTTTCATATAATCCTTTGGTCTGTTCCGCATAATCTTCGTGTATCTCACAATATATAATTCCGCTATTCTTTAAATGTTTTTGGGCAAATTTGATAATGGCTTTATAAAACTGCAATGAATCGCCATCAGTTACAAACAGTGCTGTGTGGGGTTCAAAATCCAGAACATTTTTTTGCATTAGTGCTTTGTCCGCATCTGTTACATAAGGTGGATTTGAGATTATTATATCATAAGCATTATACTCCTTTTTTGGAAACAATATATCATCTTTAATAAAATAAATATCTGTATGATGTTTGATTGCATTAGCTTTTGCAACCTCTAATGCTTCTTCTGAAATATCTATTGCTGACATTTCCCAGCTAGGCCTTTCTATTTTTAAGGTGATGGGAATAATTCCACTCCCTGTTCCAATATCAATGCAGTTTAAATTTTGACTAGAGGCTTTACAGTCATCCAAAATCCAAACCAATAATTCCTCGGTTTCTGGTCTGGGAATTAAAACATGTTTGTTTACTTGAAATTGTCGTCCTGCAAATTCAGAAATGCCGGTAACATATTGTATGGGTTCATTTTGGAGTAGACGTTTTAAGGCTTCTTCAATTTGCTGAATTTGTGGAAAACCGAGTTCCAAATCGGGCGATGTCGCAATCGTGCTTTTGCTTATTGATAACAGGTCTTCAAATAAAATTTGGGCTATTTTATTGGCTTCGCTTTCCACATATTCACTAATAAGTTCTTTGCGGACTTTATCAAACCAAAATCTTAAACTTGAATATCCAGCCATTAATTTTAAAGTCCGATATCGACCACATTACGCATCAAATCATCCATGGTTTCTGCTTTGCGAATGAGGTGTGTTTTACCATCCATTACCAAAATTTCAGCAGGACGGAAACGAGCATTATAGTTATTGCTCATGGTATAACCGTAGGCACCAGCATTGCAAATAGCCAATATATCGCCTTCACGCACTTCGGCAATAGATCGGTCCCAGCCCAATGTATCGGTTTCGCATATATAGCCCACCACTGTATATATACGTGGGGTTCCGGTTGGATTTGAAACATTTAAAATTCGGTGATAGGCATCGTAAAACATTGGTCGAATTAAATGGTTTTGCCCTGAATCGACACCAACAAATACAGTAGCTGTAGTTTGCTTTACCACATTTGTTTGTACCAAAAGATACCCACATTCGCTTACTATAAATTTGCCCGGCTCGAACCACAGTTCTAACTCACGGCCATACTCTTTACAAAAATCTTTGAAAGCCTTTCCTATCGCCTTTCCCAGTGCTTCTATATCGGTGGTAATATCGCCATCTTTATACGGAACTTTAAACCCGCTACCAAAATCTATGAACTCTAAATCGGGGAAGTTGCTTGCCATTTCAAACAACAATTCTGCACCTTGTAAAAATACACCTGCATCTAAAATATCGCTACCGGTGTGCATGTGCAGTCCGTTTACAAATATGCCGGCTTGCTTTACCACACGGGTTATGTGCCGCATTTGATGTATGGAAATACCAAACTTAGAATCGATATGGCCTGTTTGTATATGGGCATTGCCGCCAGCTACTATATGCGGATTGATACGGATGCAGCAAGGAACGGTTCCCTTATACAAATGCCCGAACTGCTCAAGGGTGCTTATGTTGTCAATATTAATTCTTATGCCCAATTCAACTGCTTCTTGTATCTCGGCAAACGAGACACAGTTTGGTGTAAATAAAATTTGTTGTGGTTCATATCCAGCCAATAATCCCAAGCGGGCTTCATTGATGGAAACCACATCCAGACCTGAGCCTTCATTCTTTAACAGCTTTAATATATTGATATTGTTCAATGCCTTGCAAGCATATTTTATCTGCACTTTGCAATCGACAAATGCATTTTTTAAACGGTGGTATTGCGATGAAATTTTAGCAGCATCATATACAAATACTGGCTGTCCGTATTCTTCTACAATTTGCAAGGCGGGCACTCCACCTATTTCGTATTGGTTGTTGATTAGTTGTTGCATTAATAAAGCATTTTATTCGCCGCGGCGAATTGTAGTTGATATTTTCTTTTCACCCTGAGTTTATCGAAGGGTGTTATTTTATCGGTTTGTCCTTAAAATATTGTCGCCCTTCGATAAACTCAGGGTGACAATATTTTTACTATGGCAACACTCTGCCAACCATACGTGGGAATGGGATAGCTTCGCGAACATGGGGAAGTTTGCATACCCAGCATACTAGCCTTTCTAAGCCCAAGCCAAAGCCTGCATGTTTTACAGAGCCATAACGACGCAAATCTAAATACCATTCAAAAGCTTCCATGGGCAGGTCGTGTTCTTTTATTTTTTTAACCAATGAATCTACATCGGTTTCACGTTCGCCACCTCCTACTATTTCGCCATAGCCTTCGGGTGCTAACACGTCCACTCCTCTAGCAAATCGATCATCTTCTGGGTCACGTTTTAAATAGAAAGCTTTTACGGCATGGGGCCAATTATATACCATTATGGGTACATCAAACAATCGGGTGATTACGGTTTCATCGCTGCCTCCAAAGTCGTTTCCGTATTCGAAGTTCTTAGCACTGCTTAGCCATTGGGGAATGTTGCGGGCATCTTCTTCCAAATCTTTTAAAGTTTGCTTTAAGGTATCAACTTTGTTTTGGTTGAAATTGATTTCTCCTTTTTTCAAACTGCCCGATGCTATTTTTTCTTCGCGTTCATTTATTTCGTTTTGTATAATACCAATTTGTTCGTGGGTATAAGCCAAATCTTCTTCCAACGATTTGATTGCATTTTTTCCATTTACATCTTGCTCGCCTTTAATAATTCTAACGGCTTCATCATATTTCAAACGTGGAAAAGGTTTTACAATATTTTGCAATGTAGTTTTATCACGACTTATTATATCAAGTTCTTTATCACAATCACGCAACACATCGGTAACAGTGCGTTTCAGCATGGCTTCAATCAAGTCCATGTTCATGAATATATCATGGAAAGCCATCTCAGGTTCTATCATCCAAAACTCAGCAAGGTGACGGCGGGTTTTGCTTTTCTCTGCTCTGAAAGTTGGGCCAAAGGTATATATTTTGTTCATGGCAAAGGCCATCGCTTCCCCGTATAATTGTCCGCTCTGGCTTAGGTAAGCAGGCTCTCCAAAGAAATCGGTTTCGAACAAATTGCTGGTTCCTTCGCATGCATTGCCCGTAAATATGGGAGCATCCATTTGCACAAAATCCTGCTCTTGAAAAAACTGGTGAATGCTATAGATCAATCGGTTTCTAATCCTCATAATAGCCCACTGTCTTTGGCTGCGTAACCATAAGTGACGTTGGTCCATCAAGAATTCTACGCCGTGTTCTTTCTTGGCAATAGGATAGTCGATGCTGTATGATATTACCTCTAAGGTAACTACCTGTATCTCTATGCCACCTATTTGTTTTTCATCCTTTACAACTGTGCCTGTCAACTTTACAGAGCTTTCCAAACCAAGTTTACCTGCACATTCAAATTCGCTGGGCAATACCTTATTTGCATCAACCACACACTGGCACATTCCATAGCCATCGCGTAGGTTAATAAACACCAATCCTTTACTATCGCGGCGGTTGGCCACCCAACCCTCAAGTGTTACAACCTGGTTTTCGTGTTTGTGTAAATCTTTTATATAAACGGTTTGCATGATTAAAAAATTGGGTTGCAAAGTTAGATAATAAATTGTGTGTGTGTACTATCGATTTGCAATCGTTATTGTTGGTGGGGACACCAACAATGGACAATCTTTATACATAGGTTCTATATTTAAGAATCCTAAAGGGATTCAATATAAATAACGCTGCATGAAATGCAGAGTGGAAAGTATCATACTCGAACGCAACCACGGAGTGGTTGAATAACGTCGTTAAAAGCAGATTGTTTGCTGTTGTTCAACTCCTTCAGAGTTGTTGTTTGCTACCGTTATTAATACCCTACATTATATGCAGGGTTATTTATATTCAAGTCCTTGGGACTTGTTAGTAGATATTATTATTGTACAAGTTAGAAGTAATTATTACCTTTGACGAGTTAAAGTATATATAAAATAAGCTTATGCAAACAAGTCAAATTATACTGGAAATTCAGAAATTACCTTTAGATAAAAAGTTTTATGTGGTAGAAGAAACCATTAAAGCTATAAAGAAGGAAGAAGTAAGCAATCAAATGGAATTGGCTGCTAGGGAAATGTATAATGAATACATCACTAACAAAGAGCTGACTGAATTTACTTCTTTAGATTTAGAGAATTTCTATGAGACAAAGTGAAATTTGGCTCATTAATCTTGACCCCACCAAAGGTGCGGAATTAAAGAAAGTAAGACCCTGCATTATTGTAAATGATGATGCATTGGGTAAATTGCCCCTAAAGATAATTGTTCCTATTACTGATTGGAAAGACCATTATAGCATGGTTCCTTGGATGGTGAAAATTGAGGCCAATCCTACAAATGGGCTAACTAAAGATTCTTCGGCAGATTGTTTTCAAGTTCGTTCAATTTCTCAAGAAAGGCTAATTAAAAAGCTAGGCTCGATCGACAATAACACTCTTGCAGAAATTAAAGATGCTCTCAAAAAAGTTTTTTCAATGTAAAGGAAGATTATATGAAAAAATACTTCTACCATGATGGGCAGCAACAGCGTGGGCCTTTTAATTTAGATGAATTGAAAAGGGAACCCATCACTATATGTGGGAGCAGGGAAAACTATATCATATAAAATTGAATGGACCCGATGGAAGTTCGGAT
>JAYVCI010000046.1:0-19368 GCA_043750035.1 Chitinophagaceae bacterium | reverse complement strand
CATAAAAAGTATCTTTAGAAGTGAATTTTGCTGATGGTTTTGTAGCATTCTTAGCAACCGAAGTCCACTCAGCTTCCCAACCAACAGAGGTATAATATGAATATGGTGGCGGAGTCCACTCTATAAACATCATGCCTGATTTTGCAACAAGGGTTCCTGGGTTTGTATTATAACCATTACCACTATGGAAAGGTTTGCCCGATTTATTTTTACCATCCCATATTTTAAGAAAACCATAATATTGGTTCACGCTAAAATTCTTAAAGTCAAGTGTAATTTCCGATGCACAAGGATCTATCAACATGGTGCAAGGTTGTGAGCCCGAATTATAGTTCGCATTTTTACCACCATCATCATAAAACTTGGCATGTGCTTCGCGTGATAAAGTTGTATTGCACATAAGCTCAACTTTCAGTACTTCAATATATAGTTTTTTGCAAATCTGTGTACTGCCTATTGAGTTAGATGCTGTTAAACAAATAGTATAATAACCTGGATAATTAAAAACAACTGAAGTATTCTGGTATGTATTAATTGTTGACTTTACAAATTTTACTTGTGCTCCTGCCCCCCCACTCACAGTCCAACTCACAGACCAATTCCAAGCAGTTGGACCATCGGTGCTAAGGTCGGTAAAGTCTATTGTGTCGCCTTGTTCTATGGTGTTAACGTTTGCCACAAAATCGGCAGTTGGCGGTTTTGAAGGATTAATTATTACTATAGTTTTACAAAGTGTATCGAACCCTGAGCAACTTTGGGTGACTAATTTAATATAATAAGTTCCAGTAGCAGACCATTGACTGGTAAAATTTAATGTATTTGCAATTGGAGATGCATTCACCGCACAATCAGTAAACCATTGATGGGCTTTGGGGTCTTTGGGGCCTGCTCCATTAAAACAAAGTACTGGACTATTTATATATCCGGTATCTGGCATAGAGAAACTGGCCTTTGGTAACCCTGCATTATACTTACTTTCATCGCAACCAACTGAGGGTGCAAAAGTACAACGACCATCACCGTCTATGTCAGTTGAGGTACCAACAGAACCATCACCTCTAGGGGATGCGTTTGCAGAAGTTAAGTGCAGGTCGATGGGTGCAGATGTGCTGTAGAATGCAGGAGTATTGTCATAGATTGTGGTATTCAACCCGTTTGGATTATTAGTAAGTGCGGCTATATTTGCATAAGAACTTCCTATATATACAAAGTTTGAACTTTGGCCATTATTATATATATTATAATCGCATGATTTTAGACAACTAGCAGATGATACATATAATGCATATCCTGAATTTCCACCAAGTGAAAATATATTATTACGCACATCCCAACCTGAGCCTGAATATATATATAAACCATAGGGATTACTTGTATAATCATTATATAAAGAATTATGGTAGAATTTCAGATCGGTACTGTAATATGCATAAGCACTTGCATATTGCGAGTTGTAAATTTGGTTGTTTATAATATTACATTCTCTCAAATAATATGAATAAAATGCATAATTCCGACCATGGATATTGTTGCTCAAGAAATCTGTATATTTTACATATTGGGTATATAATGGGTATCCATTATTGGAAGTAATATTACATTTTTCGAACAATGCGTAATCTTGATATATAAAATATGCCCCATAGTTTGAGCCACCATGTATATAGGTATTTTTTATTTTATTGTGGTGGTTGCTTTTATTATAATCTGCATTAAAACATACCGTAATATAACCACCTGAAATTTCAGAATGGTCGACCGTAGTATAGTTAGCAAAATCCCCAGTATTAGAATATGTAGCGTCCATTCCTCCAAATGCTATATTGGGATAATTGGAGCTCGTCAATTTAATTTTACAACTATCAAAAGTATTATATTGAGAAGCATTCATCAATTGCACTGCAATAGCATTGTTGCTTGAAGTATTTTCAATAGTCAGATTTTTGACTATGATATATGATGCCCCATCGTACTTAAAAGTAACACCAGCATTGGCTGTAGTTAATATACGTGTGCTTGCATCAACCCCATCAAATGTGATTGTATTTGCAGATGATGCACCATTAACTGCACCTATAACAATTTGTTCGGAATACGTACCAGAAGAAATTGTAAATTTGACGGCACCGTTTACACCACATTTATTCAGTTTGTCAACCGCAGAAGTGAAGTCCACGAAATTGGTATTTGATGCGGATGAGCTTGGGTCGATGGTTAGGTTTCCTGACAAGGAAGTACACACATAAGTGGTTATTGTATCATTATTGGGATTGTCATCTGGATCTACACCGTTTGGCTTGTTCACCCATACTTTTAGTATATGACTGCCAGCTGAGGTAACTTTTGCAGTATTTGTTATATTGATTGCGGATGAATTTGAACATGGCGTTAAAGTAAGTCCGGTTATTGTTTTGGTAGTTGCACTTCCATTATCAATTGTATATCCAACTTCAACTGAATCTATAGTTGTAGCTGCTAGGTTCCCCACAATAATATCAATATCAAAATCTGTATTTAAAGGAACGCTTTTTGTTGAAGGTTTAGAGATATAACCTGCAAAAACATCGATCCCCGAACTAGCCGATACTTTTATATAATAATCTTGGTATTCTCCATAATAACATTGGCATGGATTAAACTTAGCACCTTGCATCGCATAATAATAGTAGTAATCTCCTAAAACACGCATGCGGTAGTTTCCGCTATTTTGATTTGAAGGAATATATATAGAATCGGAAACACTACCTCCTGCATTAATCATTGTATCGCTCATTACTATTTCTGTAGAATCGAAAGTGGCATCTGCATTCCAATCAATCCAAACACAGATGGCATGATCATAACTACTACCAGCGGCATTTACTTGCATAAAGTAAGCTGAGCCTGCAGTAACACATGCACTTATATTGGTGAAATTATAATAGTTTTTATATGCATTATATGAAGTAGCATTATTTATGGAACTGCCAAAAGTAACAGTGTCCAAACCAATGGGCGAGGCTGCACCACAACATCTGCCAAAGGTATTGGTATATGGTGTACAGTATGACTGAGCAGTGGTTTTATTATATGAAAATGCTCCAAACAAAAACAAACCAATTACGAGAACTAGTTTTAAATTTATTGATATATTTTTATGTTTGGCCATCTTTTATGTTTTTTCTATCTTATTATAATATAAAAAAAAATTAAGGGTTTTTAAAATCAGGGTTTTCAATAAACGAGCTATCGGTTAACGCTAACAAAAAATTCAGCAAATCTGTTTTATCGGATTGAGTAAGTTGCAGTGGTTTTGAGAAATCTGTTTTTGTAGTTGGGTCAACTAAATTTGGAACCCCATTGGTATAATGGTCTATTACCTCAGTAAGTGTTTTTAAACGGCCGTCGTGCATGTAGGGTGCTGTGAAGGCCAAATTACGTACACTTGGCGTGATAAAGAAACCCATATCATAAGGATTTTTTGTAAAAGCAGCTCTTCCTGAATCTTTGGTAATTAAACCGTTGTTATGAAATCTGTCATCGGTAAATAACAGGTCTTTGCCTTTTGGCAGGGTACCGTGGCAATGTGAACAATGTCCACTAAACCTTTGGTTAGCCATATAAAAAACTAACATACCACGCTCAATTGAACTTGGAACTTGATTAAAATAATTAGTATCTCCGTTTAAGATTTTTTGTGAATGGCTTAAATATTTTTGTAAGAGATTTAACTTATCAAACTTACTATTAAAAGACAACATCGTACGTTCAAACTGAGCAATTGCTTTCCCTACCATTTCTGGTTTTATATCCGCAGAACCAAATACTTGCTTAAATAATGCGGGGTATTGAGTATGTGCTTTTAGTTTAGCTACAGTTGCATCTAAAGTTTGATGCATTTCTATAGGGTTTTGAATGGGTTCAAGAGCTTGTGTTTCCATAGTAGCACTCCGTCCATCCCAAAACAAACCGTGCGTTTTCCAGTTGAGGTTGAACAAGGGCATGGCATTGCGGTTCCCTTTGATTTTATCTAGACCCTCGCTAAATTGATTGTTGTTATCTGTAAAGCCAAATTTTAAATCGTGGCAAGTAGCACATGCTTGTGTATTGTTGGCAGAAAGAATTTTGTCGTAAAAAAGTTTGCGGCCCAGTGCTATACCTTCAACACTTAATGGGTTATCAATGGGGCTTGGGTCAGAAAAACCTGTGGGAAGTGAAAGAGAATATGGCGTGAGGGTTTGATTGCCTAGTGAATTGTCAAAACGTTTGTCAATTCTACAGGATGCAAACCAAATAAAAACCAGCAAGAAAAATATTTTGTAGATGTTTCCCATAGTTAATTGATTGCCGTTAAACTAAACATTTGCCCTATATTTTGTCCCAATTTACGGGTATCAGCTTTCTTGCTGTTCTCTGAATGGTTGGTCTCTTCCATACTGATATCCCATTGGTTTATACCATCGAAAAACTTGGCAAAATCCACTTTAACATTTGCCGTTTTTTGGTTGCCATTTATGTTAAAGGTACTGGTACTGAAATTATAGGAATTCAAATTTTCATTTAATCCTACATGGTATCCATAAGATAATTTGGTAGTAGAATTTTGGTCTTTATAATAATCACCTTCTAAAACAACAAACCTAAAGCCCATACCTGACCATCCCATTGACACATCGCTAGCGAGTCCGGCAGGTTTGGTGCCATTTGCCAAATAATCATTATTTGAAGCGGAGTCCACTCCCACTATAAATGAAATTGCTTTGTAATTGCCAGGTTTTACATTTGCAACGGTAATTTTTTGTGTGTTGGGGTCATCAGCATCTACCACATGATAAGCATCTAGATATTCTATCAAGCCATTATCGCGTGTTAATGCAAATTTGCCAACAATGTATCTGCAAACACCAATATTGTATTTATTACCCGATTTATTGGTATATTTAATTGCACTTTTAAACTGAAGTGGTTCGGCAGAAATATAATGGTCGAACTGGATGATGAGGGTGCCATTTGTTTCTTTCGCACTTTTGCAAGAAGCAGCAATTAAAATCAGGCAATAAAAATAGATTTTCAATGCATTGTTATTCAATATATTGTAAATTAGTTTCCCCATATCAATACATAAGACCCCAAAAAAGCAAAAAGGGTTGCATCTATTTCAATATTTTTGCAAAAAAAAAAATTATGGCCTCATTTGACATTACCAACAAAACTGATTTTCAAAAACTTGACAACGGAATCAATGTTGCGAGGAAAGAACTTTTAAGTCGTTATGACTTAAAGGGTTCTGACTCGTCAATTGAGTTGGACAAAAAAAACAATTCAATTAAAATTATTTCTGATATAGATATGCATGTGGATGCTATCGTAGATATTTTGATTTCGCGTTCGATTAAACAAGGCGTGGACGCTATGACTTTCGACCTGACAGGCAAAATTGAACCTAGTGGGAAAACAGTTGTAAAAAATATCCCAATTAAAGAAGGGATTGACAAGGAAACAGGTAAAAAAATTACCAAGAAAATTAAAGAGAGTGGTCTTAAAGTGCAGGCAGCCATTATGGATGATATTATAAGGGTTACTGCCAAGAAAATTGACGATTTGCAGGAAGTAATTTCCCTATGCAGAAGTGAGGACTTTGGGTTGCCGCTTCAGTTCGCCAATATGAAAAGTTAACAAAACCCGAGGTGTGATATGCTGTTCTATATTTCTAAGCTGGGTACTATTCAGCTCGTAAATATTCCGATTCCCCTCACTGTGTTAATTTTACACTAAATTAAAATCCCTCTCAAATAAAAGGTTTTTGATTCTACTTTTGCCCCATCAATTTTTTGAAAAACTAGAATGAAAAAAAATCTACTTATAATTTTACTAGCCATCAGTTCAATTTGCATGGCTCAAAAAGGCGGAAAAAAAAAGCCAGCAGGCCCGCCACCAACCTACCAAAAGAGTATTTTCTTTGAATCGGGAAAATATGAACTTACCGATTCTGGAAAAATGAGTGTGATGGGTATTATTGATTCGCTAACTCAATACAGTGTTTTTCAAATATTTATTAAAGGCAATGCCGATGCGACCGGTGACAGCATCAAAAATCAAAAACTGAGCGAAGACCGCTCATTGAAAGTGAAAGAGCTAATGGTAACTAGTGGTGTGGATGAAAAATTTATCACTGTTAATTCACTTGGCGAAAATGCCCCTGTAGCAAGTAACGAAACCGAAGATGGCAAAAGGATGAACCGCCGTGTAGATATTATAATAAACTATACCCGCAAACCACCTGATTCGCTATTCAGTATTTGGCAAAAATGTGGAGGCCAGCTTCACAACAGCTTAAGCAAGCACTGTATTACTCCTTTTAGAGATACAGTTATTGTTGGGCCACAGGGTACTTTGTTTATGATACCAGGCTCGGCATTTGTGGGTGTGAATGCTAAAACAAAAGGTTGTATAGAGATTGTAGTTAAGGAAGATTTTTTATTCAGTGAGATGTTGGCTGACAGGCTAACCTCAACTGCCAATGGAAAACCACTTAGTACCTCGGGTATAGTATATATCATGGCCAGTTTAAATGGGGCTAATTTGCAATTGAAACCCAAAATGAAAATAGGGATACTGATGCCTAAAACTGAACGTATGCCCAGTGGTACTTTATTATATGAAGGTGAGCGTGAAAAAGGTGAGAAAAATTCCAATCCAGAAGACAATGCCATTAATTGGAAAGACTTCCAAAAAAATATGGGCGTATTGGATTCTTATTCTCGTAAAGACTTAGGCGATTGGGTAGGTTGTGGACCACAACCCCATGAAAGATGCCCTTTGTTTTTTTGTAAAATTGCCAGGTTCTTTGGATTAAAAAAGAAAAAAGGAGACCCATTGAAACCACCTACAGGATGCCCAATGGATGAAGCAGATTATGCTCGCTTGCAACAAGGAATTGTAGGTAGCCTTGGATATAATTTTAAGAACCCCAAGGACAAATTGGGATTGATGCTGATAGCAGAAAATTGGAGGGCACAATTAAAAGACAATGCCACTCAACTAAGTAACCGTGATTTGAGTAATTGGGCTTTTGCTGCGACCAATAAATTGGGATGGATAAATTTTGACCGTTTATATGCAAGCAAAGAGGAAAGAACTTTTGTTAGTGTTGATATTGCTCCACAAAAAAATATAGATTTTTACTTGGTATTTAATCGAGAAAAAATGTTGTTGCCTCAAATTACTGAAGGTAAAGATTTCACCAAAGACAATATTATTCCCAAAGGAATGCAAGCTAAATTGGTTGTGCTGAAATATGAAAAAGGACAACCCTATTATTTTATAAAAGATATAACAATTGGCGACCCTCAAATACATGTGGAATTTAAGGCCGCTAGCCCTGCGGAGATTAAGGAAGCGTTTAAGGTATTGGATAATTAGTGGGATAAAAGAAGAAGAGGTTGGTGGGGACACCAACCTCTGACATGCTTTGCTGATGATGGGAGAAGTGGGGACACCAACCTCTGAACGCTTGCAGATGATGGGAGAAGTTGGGACACCAACCTCTGACACCGTTTTCGGATGAGATTATGATAGATAAAGTGGAAAATCTAGGGCGAGCTTTTTTACTTGCTGGGCAGTATTGTGTATAATAGTTTCATCGTCATTGTTGATGAGCAAATGGTCAATCATTTGAGCTACTTGTAGGAACTGTTCAGTACCAAAACCACGGGTAGTCATGGCAGCAGTACCTATACGCATGCCCGAAGTTACGAAGGGTGACTTATCATCGAAGGGCACCATGTTTTTGTTAATTGTGATACCTGCTTTTATTAAAGTATTTTCAGCAAGCTTGCCCGTTAAATCTTTCGAACGGAGGTCAATCAACATCATGTGGTTATCAGTACCGCCCGATATTACTTTGTAGCCCAACCCCACAAAAGCTTCAGCCATAGTGCGGGAATTATTTATTACATCGCCACAGTACTTTTTATATTCATCAGTAAGGGCTTCGCCAAATGCAATCGCTTTTCCTGCAATTATATGTTCTAGTGGTCCTCCTTGTGTTCCGGGGAAAACGGCAGCATCCAATAGGGCACTCATCATTTTTACTTCCCCTTTGGGCGTGGTTAGTCCCCATGGATTTATAAAATCTTTGCCCATCATTATAATACCGCCCCTGGGGCCACGCAAAGTTTTGTGGGTTGTACTGGTAATTATATGACAGTATTGTAAAGGATCATTTAGGTATTTGGTTGCTATTAAACCAGCGGGATGTGCAATATCTGCTAACAGTAAAGCTCCTACTCTATCAGCCACTTCGCGTAGTTTTTTATAATCCCAATCGCGGGAGTATGCTGATGCTCCGCATATAATAAGTTTGGGTTGGCATTGTATGGCAATGGTCTCTATTTTATCAAAGTCAATTAGTCCTGTTTCCGGCTCTACTCCATAAAAATGAGGTTTATATAATTTACCAGAAAAATTTACCGTAGAACCATGCGTTAAATGACCACCGTGACTTAGGTCGAACCCTAAAATATTATCGCCCGCTTTTAGGCATGCCAGCATTACCGCTGCATTGGCCTGGGCCCCACTATGTGGTTGTACATTGGCCCATTCAGCACCAAATAATTGTTTTAGCCTATCTATTGCAAGTTGTTCTACTTGGTCTACTATTTCGCACCCACCGTAATAGCGTTTGCCTGGCAATCCTTCTGCATATTTGTTTGTGAGGCAACTGCCCATAGCTTCCATTACTTGCTTGCTCACAAAGTTTTCACTGGCTATAAGCTCTATACCTGCTTGCTGGCGTTGCAGTTCCTTGCTTATCCAGTCAAATACTACCTGATCTCTTTGCATTGTTTATTATACTTTATATTGGGGTGCAATTTAATACTACTATTTTAATCTTTGTTAGTTATTTGCTCACAGGAAGTAAATGTTTCTAATATTTAAACACTATTTTTGATTGCGGATATAATTTGTGCAGTTGTACCCAATTCCCTTATTTTTGCAGTCTTATAATTAATAAATTGTATATATAATAATGAATAATGATAAATTGATTTTTCGCTTGGTAATGGCGGTTTCCATATTTGTATTTATAGTGGTAGTAGTACTTAATGAAAAAGTAATACCACGTCCAACATTTTCATCAATTGAACAACGTGAAAAAGTATATAAAAAAGTATATATGCTTCCTATGATAAATGCTATAATTAATGGTACTTGTACTGTGCTTTTACTGTTATCATTATATATGATAAAAAGGAAGAAAATTCAAACACATAAGAAGATTAATATTACCACTTTTCTATTATCCTCTTTGTTTTTGGTTAGTTATATTACTTATCATTATTTAGCAGGGGATACAATATATCCAAAAGATAGCCCAACAAAAACATTATATTATTTTATATTGACCAGCCATATTATACTTGCGGCGGTGGTGTTACCTTTGATATTATTGTCGTTCCACAGAGGCTTGCAAATGCAGGTACAGAAACATAAGAAACTTGTTAGATGGGCTTTCCCTATTTGGTTGTATGTAACTGTTACGGGGGTGATTGTATATTTGATGATATCGCCTTATTATCCTTATTAGTCGTTAGTCATTAGTCGTTAGTGGGCTGATGCTTGATTTTTTAAAGTGGTTAGTTGCTGACGCCTGATTTGGGTAGCAGTATAGGGGATAGTATTAATTAGATATTTTTTGTGAAATGTGTATTTTTATGTTAATAGTTTCGGGATAGTTTGCTGTTGTATTCATTTATATAATACTATGTTTGTAGGTAAAAAAAATAATATTAAGTTATGAAAAACGATATAATAACTTTGCAAGAAATATCTGACAATAATTGGAGTGCTAAGTATCAGGGAAACTATGGAATTTATACAATCAAGATAAAAATTGAAGACAATGAAATTGATACTTTTTCTTGTTCTTTTCCTAGTGATTACTAACCGTGCAAGCATATAGGTATTATAATGGACGAAATTGAAGATCGAATTAAAGATGCCAAGAAGAGTGAAAAAAAAACAGCACAACAGTTGAAGAATTATTGAACAATATTCACCATAAAGAGTTGGTCTATTTTATAGTTCGTTATGCCAAATATAATACTGAATTCACCAATAACAATTCAATTAAAATTTTTACACCTCACCACCATCATGCTAACGGACTTCCAAATTATACAGAAACTGTATCTGTATAATGCCAATAAATATTTTTTTGCAAGTGACCTAAACAGTTACTAGGTCGGCATTACATTACTACTTGGGGACAACTAATTCCTCTTCAAACTGGAAAAAACCAAATCATTCAAAAAAGATATAACCTCGGTTTCTTCTTTACTCTTTATAAAATCAGTTAGGGATGGGAGATTATGCATAAAGAAATTTTGAAAATGTGCCATTTCAATAATCGTGGAAGCTAACGACCTTGGGTATTTATATTTCGGGCTGCACTCCAAAATAATATTTCCGATTACGGCACACAGGTCTTTATAGGGCTTAAAAAAATGTTGCTTGTTGTCCTCCCCAACTTGTTTGGTCAAATATGCTTTTGAACCTTCGGAAATTACAATTTGATGCAGCAAACTTTCATTGACATAACTTGTTTGTTCATCATCTTCTACTTTTGTTGCCAACAGCTTAATTACTTTTTTTAACTTGACTATTGGGTCTTTAATATTATTCGTATGAAAACTAATTTGAAACTCAACCCAGCCCCAATACCAGGCAGTTAAGTAAATCAACAGCTTATGTTTTTTTTCAAAGTAGCGGTACACACCTGCTTCTGTTGTGCCAATATCTTCTGCCAGTTTTTTGAAGGTGAACGCCTCAAAGCCGTTTTTGTAAATCATTTGAATACTGTGCTTAATAATTTTTTTGCCCAACTCCGTCCCTTCAGGGTTGCGGAGAAACAATGCCTCATTCATTTTTATCTGTAACTGTAGCTTCATATACGCTTGTTTTTCGGGTTCGCACTTAAATAAATGCGGGCAAAGATAGATAAATAATTTTACAATTATTTAAGATAGCATTACTATCAATATTAAAACTACCCCTATCTTTGCCCCAATCACAAAAAAACAGAAACTGATTATCCGCCACAGGCTGATAAAATTCGCATGGCTGATAAAATTTTTATATTTTACTCCCTCCCGATAGCTATCGGGATAACATTTTACATTAATTTTGTCATTCGCTGAAATCAGTTTTACCTTATGGTTTTAAGCTAGTAATCGGATAAATAGATCTTTAAAATAACAATGCAGATAAAAAATCGTTCAACAATAAATTTTAATAATACTTATATGACAATCAATCTAAAAAAAACAACACTGGTTTTAGGAATTATGGCCAGTATCACATTTACAAGTTGTGTATCAACATTTGTAGCTAATTTACAAAGAACTTCCGATAAAGAAGTTGAAGTATTTACAACAATAAAACCTACAAGAGAATATATTGAACTTAAATATATCCAGGTTGACGGTTCAATTTTTAGCCGACCCGAAAAACTTTTAACAAAGCTGACCGAAAGGGCAAAAAAAGAAGGTGCAGATGCTGTGATAAATGTTAAGTATGACTTTCAATTTACGTGGCCTATTATTTCAGGAACTGCAATAAAATATAAAACCCGATAAAAAAATTGCCCTTTAGAAAAGCAAATGATACAAATTGTAACAAGTACCAATGAAGCCATAAATTCCGTTATATTTACCGGGTTACTGGTGGAAGTAAACTTGGTTATCAATGCTAAACCAATCGCAACGGTGCAACTGAATAATAGCAAAGCGAAAAAGCATTGTAGAAGTAAATACACGCAACTCTTAATAAAATTCTGATGGATTATCAAATCATAGTTTCATTGTTAACCCTTATAGCTCTTGAAGTTATTCTGGGGATAGATAATGTAATTTTCATTTCCATTTTAGCCAACAGGTTGCCGCAGAATCAACAAAAAAAGGCAAGATTTTATGGCTTAATACTGGCTATGGTGTTGCGGTTGGCATTGCTGGCAGCAGTAACATGGATAATGAAATTAGACAATGATTTGTTCACGGTGTTTGCTCAGGGTATATCCATTAAAGATTTGATATTGATATTAGGGGGATTGTTTTTATTATATAAAAGTTCAGCCGAAATATACCATAAGATGGAAGGCGAACAAGGCAACCTAACCAAAAACATCAAAGCAGTTACATTCACCCAGGTAATTTTCCAGATTTTATTAATGGATTTGGTTTTTTCTATTGACAGCATTATTACCGCCATTGGAATGGTAAAAGAAATATGGATAATGTATGTTGCCATTATTGTTACCGTGCTGATAATGCTGGCAGCCTCAGAGCCAATCAGCAATTTTATAAACAAACACCCTTCATTTAAAATGCTGGCACTTTCGTTTTTATTGCTAATCGGGTTTGCCCTGGTAAGTGAAGGTTTTGGGCTGGAAATCCCCAAAGGATACATTTATTTCTCAATGGCATTTTCAATGTTGGTAAGCATTTTTCAGATGCGGATGAACAGAAGCAACAAACCTGTTGCAACGCACGAGCATTACAAAGTAGGAGAAGAGACGCTGCCAAAAAAAATATGGTAAATAATATCAACTCACTTCACACATTTCTAAAATCAATGGCATGATACGAATTTCCATAATTAACAATGAAGCCATCACTGCCGTAAGTTATTAGCAGTACAAAGAATGCATTCCATAAAATAAATATTTTTGACATGATATTAGCAAATAGAATCAGAAAAATAAGAGAGGCCCTAGAAATAGCTGCAAATAACAATTACAGAAATGAATAAATCAGAAAAAACAGTTCCCATTCAGCGATTTAAGGAATTGCTGCATAAATACAGACACGAAGTAAACAGCATATACATTTATGCCTTTTTCAGTGCACTAATTTCTCTCTCTGTTCCGCTTGGAATCCAGGCAATAGTTAATCTTATTCAAGGTGCACAAATTTCCACTTCGTGGATTGTTATTGTAATTTTAGTTACCGTAGGAATTATTGTTGCAGGGTTTTTAATGATCATGCAACATATAGTGTCTGAGAATATTCAGGAAAAGATTTTTGTAAATTCGGCATTTGACTTTGCCAACCGCATTCCGAAATTTAAAACAGAGGCTGTTGACAAGGCATTTGTCCCAGAATTGGTTAATCGCTTTTTTGATACGATTGTAGTGCAAAAAGGCGTTTCTAAAATTATCCTTGATTATTCTGTAGCTGTAATTCAAATCGTTTTAGGTTTGCTATTGTTAGTATTTTATCATCCATTCTTTATTAGTTTCGCCGCTATTTTAATCTTTATAGTGTATTTTATTATTAAATATACTTTCCCTAGAGGTCTTGATACAAGCATCAAAGAATCAAAATATAAATACGAACTTGTTTATTGGCTTGAGGATCTGGGTCGTTCAATGAAAACTTTTAAGTTGGCAGGCATTACAAGTTTACCACTTGACAAAACAGATAAAATAACAACCGAATGGATTAAATACAGAAAAAAACATTTCAGAGTATTAATTATTCAGTATATCTGTATGGTTGGGTTTAAGGCATTGATCGCTGCGGGCCTGTTAGTTATCGGGGGCTTATTGGTGATAAACCAGCAAATGAACATTGGACAATTTGTAGCGGCAGAAATTATTATTTTGATGATTCTTGTTGCGGTTGAAAAATTGCTCACAGGTTTCGAAACATTCTTTGATGTGCTGACTTCGTTAGAAAAAATTGGCGAAGTGACGGATATTCCTTTAGAAAACGAAGGCACAATTGTATTGGATAATACTATAGTGGGGTTAACCGTACAAATTAAAAATATGTCATTCTATTTTCCTGAAAATAAGGATAAAACATTGGAGGGGATCAATATCAGTGCTGAGTCGGGCGAAAAAATTGGTATTGCCGGGTACAATGGTTCCGGCACATCTACCTTGTTAAAAATTATAGCCGGTCTTTACGATGAATTTAAGGGCTCTGTCTGTTTTAACGATATTCCAATGCGTAACTTAAATACCGGTGCACTTAGGGGTATCATTGGAGATAACCTTGATGAAAATACACTTTTCAAAGGTTCTATTTATGAAAATATTGCTATGGGAAAAGAAGAAACATCTATTGGGGAAGTAATAAAAATTTGTGAACTTCTTGATTTGTTGCCCTATATCCAATCCCTTCCTCAAGGCATAGAAACTATAATATTATCAGAAGGAAGAACCTTGTCAAATAGCATTCAATTAAAAATTATTCTGGCTCGCTGCCTAGCCGAGAAGCCGAAATTAATTCTGCTAGAAGATAACTTTAATCAATTAGATGCCGGCTTACAAAAAAAAATCACCGAATACCTGTTCGACAAAAAAAGAGGATGGACTGTTTTCATTGCAAGTAACAACCCTGATTGTTTAAAAATGCTGGACCGGGTTATTGTTCTTGATAAGGGGCAAATTATAGCTGATGGCACTTATGATGAATTAGCAAAAAAGCAAAAAGCAATGGGTAAAAAAATTATTTTATGATAAAGAAGATGCAATTTAATAAAACCAAAACAGAGGGCGATGAAACCTTTAAAAAATATCACACGTTTTCTCTATTAAAAGATTTCAGGGCAAGGGTAATACTTACCCGGATACTCGTTGGGGTTTTTATATTTTTCCTGATTATTATGTTCTTACCATGGACACAAAATATACAATGCAGAGGAAATGTAACTGCACTAAACCCCTCCCACCGTCCTCAGAACATTCAGTCGGTTATTGGCGGGCGGATTGAAAAATGGTATGTTAATGAAGGAGATTTTATAAAAAAAGGGGATACCATACTTTATTTATCTGAGTTGAAAAGCGAATACATGGATCCAAAAATTGTTCCCAGAGCCGCAAAACAAATACAGGCAAAAGAACAATCCGTTGCTTCATACATGGAAAAAGTAAAAGCGTTGGATGCCCAAATTGACGCTTTATACAAAACGCAAAAACTAAAAATTGAACAAACCGAAAACTATGTTAAACAGGCTAAATTAAAAATAGAGTCGGACAGTATAAATTTAAAAGCCGCAGAAACCGAATATTCAATTGCCCAGGTACAATTTACCCGAATGGAACAATTATATAAAGGCGGCTTAAAATCGCTTACGGATCTTGAGCAACGCAAACAAAAACTACAAGATGCAAAAGCTAAAATAGTTGGCTCAGAAAATAAATTATTAATAAGCAGAAATGAATACTTAAACGCTATAATTGAACAAACCTCCATACAAAACCAATACAGCGAAAAACTCGCCAAAACCGAGTCGGAAAAATACGCATCTATTTCAGATATGTATCATGCCGAAGGAGATGTTGCCAAAATGCAAACCCAATTAATGAATTATTCGGTACGCACAGGTATGTATTATATCACCGCTCCGCAGGATGGTTATATTACACGAGCCATAAGAACAGGTATTGGTGAAACGGTAAAAGAAGGCGAAGATTTAATCAGCATTATGCCATCCAATTATGAACTGGCTGTTGAATTATACGTTGAGCCTCTCCATATTCCATTAATTGAAAAAGGCCAGCATATCCGGATTATTTTTGACGGCTGGCCCAATATTGTTTTTTCTGGTTGGCCTAATTCCTCTTATGGAACTTATGGGGGCAAAGTGGTTGCTATAGATAATTTTGTGAGCAGCAATGGAAAGTATAGAATTTTAGTAACAAAAGATGATGCTGATTATCCATGGCCCAAAGAGCTTCGCCCCAGTGCAGGTGCATTTGGTATGGCACTTTTAAAAGATGTGCCTGTCTGGTATGAACTATGGCGGCAAATAAGTGGGTTCCCCCCCGATTATTATAAAAACAGTTCGCAGAATCAAGAAAAGGGAGAAAAGAAATGAAGAAAGGTTTTATAACACTTGCATTTTTGGTAGCTATATATCAAATTTCTTATGCCCAGGATACAGTAAAAGTGTTTTCACAAAAGGACTTATTTTGGTATTTAACAAACTTTCATCCTATTAGCAAACAGGCAGCTATACAAATTAAGAAAGGGGAAAATGAAGTTAGAAAAACCAAAGGACAATTAGACCCATTTTTATTCTCAAATTTAGACCAAAAACAATTAAATCAACAAGAATATTATAATTTATTTTCGGGAGGACTACGAGTGCCTACCTGGTATGCTGTCGACTTTAAAGCCGGCTACGAACAAAACAGGGGAGTAAACTTAAACCCAGAAAATATAACTCCGGCAAATGGATTAATATATGCAGGAGTTTCCGTTCCTGTAGCACAAGGACTTTTTATTGATAAACGAAGAGCCGCCATCAAACAAGCTGAACTGTATGCCAAGTCAACCTTTATGGAACAGGAGCTGATGCTTAATACACTTTTTTATGATGCTACCATAAACTACATGGAGTGGGTAAACTATTATAACCAAATGCAATTGTATCAAAACGCAGTTGATTTGGCAGATGAACGATTTGTGGGAGTTAAACAAAGTTTTGTTGGAGGCGATGTGCCTGCAATTGATACCCTGGAAGCTTTTATTCTTGTGCAGGTGCGTGAGGTAAACCTAAATCAGGCAAAATTGAACTACAAAAACGCCACCTTAAAATTATCAAATTTCTTATGGTTTGAAAATAATACACCTCTTGAAATTACACCTCTAATTACACCTCCGTCCATTGATAAATTAGCTCCCGAAAAACCAGTTCCATTAGACACGTTAAACGCTATTTTGCAGGATTTAAAAACCAATCACCCGCAACTGCTCTGGTATGATTTAAAATTAAAGCAACTCGATGTAGAAAGGCGATGGAATGCCGAGCAATTAAAGCCCATTTTAAATTTAAAATACAACTTATTGAGCGAGCCAATTGGTGGCAGTGTTTTTAGCGGCTTTTCAACAAACAACTATACATGGGGAGTTGATTTTAGCATCCCACTATTTTTACGCGAAAGCAGAGGCCGCTTGAATATTACCAAATTAAATATTCAACAAACAAAATTAGTGGTAGATATAAAATGGCTGGAATTATACAACAAGATAAAAGGCTATCATAACGAACTTATAGCATTGGAGCAGCAAATCAAACTATTTAATGATGTAACTGTAAATTATTTTGCTTTGCTTGAAGCAGAGAAACGAAAATTTTTTATGGGCGAGAGTTCCATTTTTTTAATTAACAGCAGGGAGGCAGCTTATGTGCAGGCAGCCATAAAATTGATAGAACTAAATGTTAAATACCAATCGGCAATAGCTGAATTTAAACTGGCAAGTGCAACATGGCTTTAATAAAAATTGATAGAATAATTGCAGCACCATCCCGATAGCTATCGGGACAAATAAAATATCAATACCATGGAAAAATATCAAATACAAATTTTAGAAACACTAATAGTATTAGTGGCTTTTGTTCTCATTCAGTATTTTAACAATCACCAGATAAATAATACACTGAAAAAATTTCAGTTCCAGAGGAACAGAAGAAAGTTAATAGTGAAAATTATCAACTTTTTGATGGCTTTAACCGGGATAATTATTTTAGTAGGTATATGGGGCTTAAAACAGCGTGAGATGTTACTATTTGTTACATCGCTGGTAACTGTATTGGGCATTGCTTTTTTTGCCCAAGGATCAATTTTGTCAAATGTTTCGTCGGGTATTATTTTGTTTTTCAATCACCCGTTAAAAATAGGAGATACTATAAAAATAATTGACAAAGAGCAGTCAGTTGAAGGAGTGGTTGAAGATATTAGTTACTTTTTTTTACATATAAAAACAGCCGATAATGAGAATATTACCATCCCAAACTCTGTAGTATTGCAAAAAACCATTTCAATAAAATTAGCAGATTAGGACTTGTATAACCTGACCTGTAAAGAAAAAAAAATTTGATAGAATTGACTTACAGCGGCAAGAGCAAAAAAGGATTTAAAACAAATGCAGTTATCATACTAAAATGAAAAAACCAATCCTGATAAAGAACGCTACCTTGGTAAACGAAGGCGAAAACTTTGTAGCTGATGTATTAATTGAAGATGGTATTATTTCAAAAATAGGGAACTTGCCGTTAACTTCAAATTACAAAATAATTGATGGAACAGGAAAATATTTGTTCCCCGGAATTATTGACGCTCAAGTTCATTTTCGTGAACCAGGATTAACACACAAAGGAGATCTTTATACAGAAAGCAAAGCGGCCGTGGCAGGCGGAGTAACCTCGTTTATTGATATGCCAAATACAGTTCCCAATGTTTTGACTACTGAAATACTTGAAGAAAAATTCAGAATAGCATCAGAAAAATCTTTGGCGAATTATTCTTTTTTTTTGGGTGTGAATGGAAAAAATATTGATGAAGTAATAAAAATGGACACCTCTCAATTTATTGGTGTTTCAGACGATGGACTTTATTTTACAGGAAAAGGAAATCTGCTTGCCGACAATCCCGACACAATGGCAAAACTTTTTTCAGGTTGCAATTCAATTATTGCAATCCATTCCGAAACAGAACAAATAATTGAGAGAAATGAAAATTATTACAGAGAAAAATACGGTGAAAATGTGCCGATTGAATTTCACCCTTTAATACGTAGCGAAGAAGCCTGTTATGAAGCCACTGAAAGCGTAATACGGCTTGCTAAAAAACACAATGCACGGTTGCATATTTTGCATTTATCCACCGAAGTTGAAACGCATTTATTTCAAAACAATATTCCATTAGCACAAAAAAGAATTACTACAGAAGTTTCAATTCACCACCTTTGGTTTTCCGACAAAGATTATAAGCATTTAGGAACCCTGATAAAGTGGAACCCTGCCATCAAAACAGAAAAAGATAGAACAGGACTTTTTCAGGCGTTGCTTGACGACAGGATTGATATAATTACCACCGACCATGCACCGCATACGTTGGAAGAAAAACAAAGGCCCTATTTTCAATCAATGTCTGGTGCACCAATGGTTCAGCACTCATTAAATGTGATGCTAGAATTTTATAAACAGGGATTTATTAGTTTAGAAAAAATTGCAGAAAAAATGTGTCACAATGTTGCTACACTATATCATATTGAAAAAAGAGGATTTATAAGAGAAGGATATTTTGCCGATTTGGTTTTGGTGGATTTTAATTCTTCCTGGACGGTAAATAAAGAAAACATTTTATACAAATGTGGCTGGTCGCCATTGGAAGGTCAAACTTTTCAATCAAAAATAACACATACATTTGTCAACGGTAATCTTGTTTATGAAAACGAAAAATTTCATGAATTTATTCCCGGCAAAAGGTTAGGGTTTCACGGTACAAATAAATCAGGATGATATTAGCAAATCGAATTCGGAAAATAAGAGAGGTCCATGGCTTAACCCAAGAGGACGTGTCAGAAATAATTA
>JAYVCI010000045.1:0-4591 GCA_043750035.1 Chitinophagaceae bacterium | reverse complement strand
TAATAAAAAACGGGTTAACATTTATAGTTCACACATGAAAATTCTTGTTTACGGAGCAGGGGTGATTGGCAGTATTTACGCTGCAAGACTTTATGAATCAGGTTATAACGTAACATTACTTGCCAGAGATAAACATTTTGAAAGCTTAAAACAAAATGGAGTAATTATAAAAGATACTTTAACTGGAAAACAAACAACGGGTAAAGTACCATTAACTGCTCAATTAGAAGTCGCCGATTTTTATGATTTAATAATCGTAACTGTTCGTTTAGACCAGCTTAATACTGTAGTACCAGTTTTGAAAAATAATAAAGGTTGTCCTTTAATTATGTTCATGCTTAATGACCCTGAAAGCATAGAGCAGTTGACAAATGAATTAAACCCAAAGCATATCATTTTAGGATTTCCTGGTGCAGGAGGAGCTTGTCAAAATAATATCATTAACTATATTCAAATAAAGCAACAGGAGACTACGATTGGAGAGATAAACGGTGAAATTTCCGCCCGGATTAAAGAGATAAAAGTCCTTTTTGAAAGTGCTGGATTTAAAGTAAAAATTAGTGAAAATATAGAAGCATGGCTAAAAACACATGCAGTCTTTGTTGCTTGCGTATCAGCCTCAATTATCAGAGAAGATGGTGACAGCGTTCAATTAGGGAAAAAAAGAAGCAGTGTAAAAACGATGGTAAAAAGTATAAGAGAAGGATTTACAGCTTGTAAACATCTTGGAATGCCTATTGCTCCTGCCAACCTAAAAATCATTTTTATGATAATGCCACAATCGTTTTCCATTTGCTATGGGCAGAAAGCAATGCAAGGGAAAGTTGGTACTTTAGCAATGGCTCCTCACGCAAACAAAGCTAAAGATGAAATGAAACTTCTTGCAAAAAAAGTATTGACAATTGTTCATTCATCTTCTTTTCCAACACCAACATTAGACCTTTTGCTTTCTTCATTCATAAGTTCTAAATGACATTTTATACCAAAGACACCACATGAACAGACTATGCCAGCCGTTCTTTTACGGGCTTTTGTTCGGGCGGAAGAAACATCGCTGAACATTTGTTCTTATTATTTATCTTTAGCTAAAGCCTAGCAGCGATTACGGGCGACAGGAATACTATTTACACACCTCCCCTTCCTGTCCTTAGCGGCTGTTTTATGGCAACACTTCAACAAAAGCAACAGACAATTGACAATGAATTTTCTTCGCAGAAATTGGTATGACTTAGGTGCATTTCTTTCAGTCTTAGTTTCTGTTTATGTCTTCATAAATTACAGCACTTTGACAAATTATCAGACCTTGATGTGGTTAAGTTTGGTTTCTCTTTTTTTTCACCAATTAGAAGAATATCGCATAGCAGGTACTTTCCCAGGAATGGTTAATACTGTTATGTATAAAAGTAAAATGCCAGACCGCTATCCCTTAGATACCAACACAGCATTTTATGTTAATGTTGTTGTTGGCTGAACATTTTATTTTCTTGCAGCTTTTTTTGCAGAAAAAGCAATTTGGTTAGGGATTGCGACAATTTTAATTTCAATTGGAAATATAATAGCACACACAATTGTATTCAACTTAAAAGGCAAGACAATTTATAATGCAGGCTTGGCAACAAGTTGGCTTCTATTTGCCCCTTGTACCTATTTTTTCTTTTCAATAAATAATAGTAAAAATTTTGCGACTGATACGGACTATTGCATCGGTATTCTTTTAGGAATTACTTTGAATTTTGTGGCCATATTAAAACTTATAGATTGGATGGCTGACAAAGACACAAATTATATATTTCCCAATAGAAATTTATTACCAAAAAACAGACAATAAAAACTTAAAAAAATGTTTACGATTGAACAAATCAAAACAGCCCACAGCAAAGTAAAATCGGGTGCAGACTTTCCTGCGTACATCAAAGAAATCAAAAAATTAGGTGTAATTTATTATGATACTTTTGTATCAGTCGGTCACACTGATTTTTTTGGTGTTAGTGATTTTAAAATATCATCAACAGCCAAGTATAGCACCTTGAGCATAGCAGAAACTTCCAAACAGAAGAATTTAAATCAGACCTTATTGCACACCAACAAGGAAAAACCGACTATCTCACTTTTTGTAATGATTCTGCTAAATCGGGTATTGAAAAATGGGCTGTTTCTATGGATAAAATGACTTGCATATATTTCGACAAAGCTGGAAATGAAATTTTGGTAGAAAGAGTACCCACAACATAGAAAAAACAGCTGCTAACATGAACTGTGTAAAAAACCAAGCTTTTATAAGTATTTATTTTAAGGTTTAGGTGAGCAGTAATTGGGTTGATATGTAGTGTTGTTTTTTACAACAGCGAACACCTCCCTCATGAGTTTATTGCACACTGCAATTAATAAAAGTTTGCCGCTTTTTTCCTACTGCAACCTTTCTTTTAAAATAGGCTTTCATTTCCAGATGAATTGCATATTCGAGCTTTTGTTCGGGCATGACCAACATCACTAAACACTGGTTCTAAACATTTATCTTTATCAAAAGCCGGGCAGTTGTTATGGGCGGACAGAATTCTAATGCCACACCTGACACAAAGCCTTAACGTTTGCGATAATTGTAAAAAGCTGAATAACTGAAATTATTTTATAATTAAAAACTAAAAAGAAATGAAAAAAAATCAAAGAAGTATCTTTTTAATTATTGGATTACTGATTATTTGTATTTCTCAAATATTTTCACATTTCATTAAAACGCCTGATTTTATTTCAGGGTCAATAATGGGCATTGGAATTGGTGTTGTGCTTTTAGCATTTATGAGGCAAAAACGCAATCCCACTTGTTAACATGAGGTATAATTATGGGTTGAACAGGTCTTAGAAGTATAGTAACTAATATTCGATGAAAAGAACAACTAAAACGACACCTCTTATTTGCCAAAACAATATAAATATTGGACACTTATCTTATTGTTAAGTTATGGGCTTACAACAGGCTTTCATTATTTACTTTGACCTTTTTGGTTTGTCAAGGCAGCCCAGCATACTAATTTTACCTCGTTTGAATCCTACTTTACAATTGCTTTTCTTCCCATTTTATTAGTGACTATTAATTATTTACTAGCCAAAAAGTTTGATACAAGAAAACTCTTTGTAATAAATGCTATAATAATCTGTAGTTGCATTATCCTTTCTTCAAAACTACATTTTTTAAATTGGTCTGACTCAGTTGGCAGTTGGGCCAACCCAGATTCGGAGACACTTGACTTTATTGGATTTGAGCGTGACTTGGGCCTTATTACACCAACAATTGGACTCATAATTATTTTTATTAGTATTTATAAAAGAATGAAAATTCAGATAGTGTAATTGGACAAAGCGAGCCACCAACTCGAACTGTGCAAGTGAGGCTTGAGGTTTCAGCAATCATCAGTTCTGCATATTCGAGCTTTTGTTCGGGCATGACCAACATCGCCAAACATTGGTTCTTAATATTTATCTTTATCAAAAGCCGGGCAGCGGTTATTGGCGGACAGAATTCTAATGCCACACCTGACACAAAGCCCTACCCTTCCCTGCAAGACGAACGCGGGCTCCAACTTCTAACGCAACTTTTACACGGCGAATTCTAATATAAACATTTTCAAACTTTAAGTGGAATAGGATAAAATGGCAAAAATTAAATGTGATTTACAAAAATATATTGACACTTTTTAAAAACATAGAACTATGAATTTCTATTGCAAATCTTTTCCATTATTATTACTTTTAATATTGGTTTCATCTATCCAAGTATTAGCCATGCCACCTTACTTTACCACTAAGAAAGTAAAGTTTGTAAGCAACGGAGACACACTTATAGGAACAATTTTAAAGCCTTATCGTCCCTTTGCAGCTGTTGTAATTGTGCATGGGTCTGGTAAAGAAAAAAGGATGATGGAATTTGCAACACTTTGAGCCAATAATGGTATTGCTGTTATAACTTATTACAAACGAGGTGTTGGCGAATCGGGTGGTGTTTATGCTGGGCCTGAAGTTTACACCAACAACGTTGATTCTGCAAACCTCAACCTATTGTCTTTAGATGCAAGTGTAGCCGCAAATACATTGTTAGCTAGTTTACCCAGTAATCATATACCACTTGGTTTAATTGGCGGTAGTCAGGCAGGATGGATAATTCCTTTAGCCGCACAGAAGAATAGTAATTTCGGGTTCATGGTTATATTTAGTGGAGCACTTGTAACAGTTCGCGAACAATTAAGATTTCAGTTTTACACTTCAGGAAATGCTAATTTTTGGTATACACATACTGAAGAAGATGCACGTAAACATGTATTCAATGATGCTGATAGGTATCAATTTATAGACACTGACCCTTGTGATATTGTTTCCAAATTATCAATACACGGACTGTGGATTTATGGGGGTAAGGATATTCAAGTTCCAGTTAAGTTATCAATAGAACATCTTAATACGCTACAATCTAAAAATAAATGCTATGAATATAAGTTGTTTCCTGATTTAAGCCACAATACTGCCTTCTCAAAAGATAAAGAACCGATTGAAACTGCCATAAAATGGATTAAAGGCATAAAGTTTTCAACGAAAAAAA
>JAYVCI010000044.1:0-2291 GCA_043750035.1 Chitinophagaceae bacterium | reverse complement strand
AAAATGTCGCCTATGCTATGAAATAGTTAGTATATCAACCTCAACTCTTAGTTTTTCACTTTTCATTTTTTACTTAACTTAATTATTCAATTAAAAATTTCCCAGGGTATATCTCATCAATGCTATCCGTTTTTACAGCGTACGAAAATCCTTTATGCACACAATACGCCCCAACTTCGCCTTCCAAATTTATAGCAATAAAGCCTACTTGTATATTCTTGATATTGTCCTTTTTTCTTTTGTATATTCTTTCAACTGCAGTTTTGCAAGCCTTCTCGGGGTTCATTCCATTTCGCATCAGTTCAGCTACCAAATGACTACCTGCAATACGAATTACTTCTTCGCCAATACCAGTTGCAGTAACTGCCCCTGCATCTTCATCTACAAATAATCCAGCTCCTATAATAGGCGAATCTCCTACCCTGCCGTGCATTTTAAAAGCCAAACCACTGGTAGTGCAAGCACCAGCCAATAACCCATTTGCATCCATTGCTATCATACCAATGGTATCGTGATTTTCTATATTTATAATAGGTTTGTATTCTGATTTTTTGAGCCACTCTTGATAGGCTTCTTGCGATTTTGGATTGAGCACTGTTTCTTTCTTCATGCCTAAAGTATTTATGGCAAACTGCTGTGCCCCTTCACCCGCCAATATAATATGTGGTGTTTTTTCCATAACGGCTCTTGCCACACATATCGGGTGCATAATATGTTCTAAAAAAACTACCGAACCACAATCGCCATTGCCTTTCATAATACAGGCATCTAGTGTGGGGTGGCCGTCCCTATCAGGCAAAGCAGCAAGTCCTACTGACATCTGTGTGGGGTCAGATTCCACAAGCATCACCCCTTTTTCAACCGCATCGAGTGCCGAGCCTTTCGATGATAAAGTTTTCCATGCTTCTTGGTTCGCTGTTTTTCCAAAATCCCAGGTACTCACTACAATAGGTTTGCCTTTAACTTTTAAATGGCTATTTGAACTAGCCAAACTCATAAACGGCACGGAACCAGCTACCAATGCTGTATTTTTTATAAAATTTCTTCTGGTTGTCATACTATGTTTTATTTGATAACAATGAGTTTATACAATATCTTTTTTACTAAGCCCGAAAAATCAGATTCCATTTTTTAGGGGCGAAAGATAATACCGAAACTGTATTTGTATTATATATACAATTAATAAATGGGGATAAATAATGGATAAATAAAACCACACAAATAGTGTGGGTAAATTATTAAATACTTAGCCAACAGTAGCATAAAGTTTCTGAATGGTTGGTGATATTTTAACTACATTAAAATACCTCTAATATTTGAACAATATGTTTTAATTTCGCCGCTCACAAATTTTTTATTCTTAAAAATATGAAAAGTAAAATTACAAAAATCAAACTTATTGTTCTGTTTTTTGGTATGATGGCAACTTCAATTGCCAGTGCCCAGATTACAAACAACACTATTTCCTCTTCGCAAAACATCTGTAAAGGAGGAACACCATCCATGTTTTCCGGCTCAGTGCCCTCAGGCGGAGGCGGGAGCTACAACTACCAGTGGCAATGGAGTCAATCGTCAGACTCAGATGGTTTTGCTGATATTGCATCGGCAACTACCCAGGATTTTCAATCAGTATCTTTATCAGTTACTACTTGGTTTCGACGTGTAGCAGATGATGGTTCGATTGGTGACACAAGTGCATCAATTGAAGTTACTGTAAACCCTATACCTGTTGCTGATGCATGGGTAAACAACGACAACCAATGTTTCAAAGACAATGACTTTTCATTCGCAGATTTCTCAAGTATTTCATCTGGTTCCTATACACGTTTATGGGATTTTGGTGATGGCTTGACTGACACTTCAGTTAACCCATCACATACCTACGCAGCAGATGGTTCATATAGTACCAGCTTGATTATAACGAGCGATATGGGCTGTATGGATACTTCAATTTTGGATATTTCTGTAAACCCAATGCCTGCCGCAGTTGCATGGGTGAACAATGAATCACAATGTTATAATGGCAACAGTTTTTCCTATATAGACTTTTCTAGCATATCATCTGGTACCTATTCTGTTTTATGGACTTATGGCGATGGGAACTCCGATACCATACCCAGCCCAACACACTCGTTTGCATCTACAGGAAGCTACACATCCAACCTAATTTTGACCAGTGATATGGGATGTATTGATACCAGTTCGTTGAACATTTCAGTAAACCCTTCGGCATCAGTAGCTTTAAACGTGAGCAGCACATCTGCTTGTTTAAGTAGCAATAGCTTTACATT
>JAYVCI010000043.1:0-2677 GCA_043750035.1 Chitinophagaceae bacterium | reverse complement strand
GGCCCCACGGACTCTCGGTTAGGAGAATTCGGGTGCAAATATAAGAACATGTAGGGCTGCTAAACAAATGTGTTAAAAAAAATATACAATTTTTATTATAACGGCAATTATGTCACAGTTGTTTATCATTACCTTTGTGGCATACCTATTGACCACCCAAGCAAAAAAACAATTACATGGCCGAAGAAGAAAAAAAACCGTCTAACCCGAATCCGCAAGGCGATCCTAATAATCCTTTTAGAAAAAAGAAAAAGAGAAATTTACCTCAAATTAATTTCTATTGGCTTTATATAATACTAATTGCGGGATTTGCTGTCATGTATCTTTTCCCCAAGCCCAGTGTGGAATCGGTTACTTGGTACGACATCAAAAACAAGATGCTCAAAAACCATGATATTGAAAAGATAGAAGTGGTAAAGACCAAGGATGTAGCAAAAATATATATTAAAGCTGAGCGTTTAAAAGAAAGCCGTTATAACGATTTAAAAGGCAAAGAGAATAATGGTGGGCCACAATATTATATGGACCTTATCAATCCCGAAAAATTCTTAACCGACCTTAGCAAAGCACAAGAGGAATTTGCATACCAAGAAAATGAAAAGATAGAACCCAAGCGTATAGATGAAACAGATACTCCTTGGTTATTATATCTTATATATGGCGGGTTGTTTTTTGCTGCATGGATGTTTATTATGCGTAGAGTAGGCGGCCCAGGTGGAGGTGGCGGAGGTCAGTTATTCAATATCGGAAAATCGAAAGCAACACTGTTCGATAAAGACACCAAAGTAAATGTAACCTTTGCTGATGTGGCTGGACTGGAAGAAGCGAAAGTAGAAGTAATGGAGATTGTAGACTTCTTAAAAAATCCTACAAAATATACAAAACTCGGTGGCAAAATTCCGAAAGGAGCTTTATTAGTTGGCCCTCCGGGAACTGGTAAAACCTTGATGGCAAAAGCTGTTGCAGGCGAAGCCAATGTACCTTTCTTCTCACTCTCAGGTTCCGATTTTGTGGAGATGTTTGTGGGTGTTGGAGCATCACGTGTTCGTGACTTGTTCCGCCAAGCCAAAGAGAAAGCACCCTGTATTATATTTATTGACGAGATTGATGCTATCGGTCGTGCCCGAGGGCGTTCGATGGTGCAAGGTGGTAACGATGAACGTGAGAATACCTTGAACCAATTATTGACAGAGATGGATGGTTTTGGAACCGACTCAGGAGTTATTATACTAGCTGCTACTAACAGACCTGATATATTAGATTCAGCTTTAATGCGTCCGGGTCGTTTTGATAGGCAGATATCTATTGATGGTCCCGATTTGAATGGACGTGAGCATATATTTAAAGTGCATTTAAAACCTTTGAAACTGGGTGATGATATTGACCCTAAAAGACTCTCGGCTCAAACCCCAGGATTTGCAGGTGCCGATATTGCCAATGTATGTAACGAAGCGGCTTTGATAGCTGCCCGTAACAATAAAGAATGTGTAGAAATGCAAGATTTTCATGATGCCATCGACCGTGTGATTGGTGGACTTGAAAAGAAAAATAAAATTATATCGCCCGAAGAGAAAAGGATTATCGCATATCATGAGGCTGGCCATGCCATTAGTGGTTGGTTCTTGGAGCATGCCGATCCTGTAGTAAAAGTATCTATCGTACCTCGTGGTGTGGCTGCATTGGGTTATGCCCAGTACTTGCCCAAAGAACAATACTTATATACTACCGAACAACTTACTGATACTATCTGTATGACCCTTGGTGGCCGTGTAGCTGAGGATATAGTTTTTGGCAGAATATCTACCGGTGCATCAAACGATTTGGAACGTGTTACCAAAACTTGTTATGCTATGGTAACTATGTATGGAATGAACAATGCCGTGGGCAATGTAAACTTCTACGACCCCAATAACGAATACGGATTTACCAAACCCTATAGCGAAAAAACTGCAGAGATTATCGATGAGCAAGTTCGTGAAATGATTAGTGCAGCCTACCAACGCACCAAGAATTTGCTTAACGATAAACGTGATTCATTAGAGCGTGTAGCTAATGAACTTTTGAAAAGAGAAGTAATTTTCCAATACGATTTGGAA
Organism: Chitinophagaceae bacterium; assembly: GCA_043750035.1. Lineage (GTDB taxonomy): Bacteria > Bacteroidota > Bacteroidia > UKL13-3 > UKL13-3 > CANJUD01. The sequence continues at coordinate 581 of JAYVCI010000043.1, read as the reverse complement.
GAGATATTGGGCAAACGCCCCTTCCAGCAAAAAACATCGTATGATGAATTTGTAAATGGTGCCATACAGCCTGAATTGGAAGCATTGCCTTATACACCCAAGGTTGAGGAGGGGGAAGAAAAGAAAGAAGATATATAATCTATTATATCATATATAAGAAAGCAGTGTATTTAAAAGTACGCTGCTTTTTTTATGTATGATATTTTATAATTTAGGGCTGTGAATTTAATTTTAGTCAATACGAAACCAGTCAATAACAGTCCCGTCACAATTAGGTGCATTGGGACAACAAATAAATTCGGCACCACTTCTGTCTTTAAAAACTTTGTAGTCACCGACTATAAAAACGGTGTCGCAATGTATGCAGCGTTTTTGGTCTGTTAGTTTTGGAGTGTCTTCAAACGGATAGTTGTCGTTGAGATATTTTTGTTTGTTCTTGATGGTTAATTCTTCCATTGTTATGTTTGTTTTATGCACTGTTATTTAATGTTTGCACTGTCGCCATAGCATGACAGCTAACGGTTGGTTGAGCATGTACTGCGGTTGCAAACCGCATTTCTTGTGCGAGACGATTGCAATCG
>JAYVCI010000042.1:0-27582 GCA_043750035.1 Chitinophagaceae bacterium | reverse complement strand
GTCATACGGTTGCCACTAACATGGTTATATACGCAACCCTATTGCGTAAAGCCCGCTATTTTTGGTTGGCTTTACGAAATTTTTGTTTCGCCTATCCCGCAAACTTAATCACCAAAACAGGAACTAAAAAATATAAATCAGCATCTTTGCCCAAATTGGTTATTGTTGTTTCCAAACAGCCTCTTCCCCCTGTAACAAAAAATTTCCCCACCCAGTATTCCCATTTCATTAATAAAGCCTAAAATTGTAACCCCAAACAACAACTACACAGATGAAAAAACACTACACGCTAATAGCCATAGCTGCAACCACCTTAGCGTTTGCAAGCCAACTGCAACAACAGCCCGGCAAACCATCATCCAAAATGACCAAGCCAACAACCGCTACGCCTGCGAAGAACCCCCAAATCCAGAATCCCAAATCCCAACCCCCATTCGAATACGAAGCAGAGAAATTTGGCGATATACAGGTATTGCGTTATCAGGTAAAAGATTTTGATAAACTTAGCCTCAAACAAAAAGAACTGTTATACTATCTGTACGAAGCGGCATTGAGCGGAAGAGATATATTGTATGATCAAAAGTATAAGCACAACCTGCGTATCCGCAAAACGCTTGAAAATATCTGGACCACCTACAAGGGCGACCGCAAAGGCCCCGAGTGGGATCTGTTTGAAACCTATACCAAGCGGGTGTGGTTCAGCAATGGCATACACCACCACTATGCCAGCGACAAAATACTCCCCGCTTTTAGCCCCGAGTACTTTAAGAAGCTAATCGCCAATAGCGACCAAACAAAAATGCCCATGCTGCCCGGTATGAATGCAGATATGTTCTTCAACATGATACAGCCAATGATATTCAACCCCAAAATGGATGGCAAAACAGTGAACCTTGCCGATGGTGTTGACCATGTAAAAACATCGGCCAATAATTTTTATGAGAACGTGAGTGAGGCAGAAGTAGAAAACTTTTATAAAAACATGGCCGCATCGGCAAGCAAAAGCCCAAACCTTTATGGTGTGACCCCTGAGCAGATGCAAAAGCTGATAGAAACCAATCCGGCACTAAGGCCACAGATTATAAACCCTGCCGTGGTGGAGAATGCAGTTATATCTCCCACAGTCGTCTCTACAAATGTGGAAGCACCCGTTGAGATAGCACCCGTATCAGCCACCCCGCAAGGTCCCGAAACACCGATTTCGTATGGCTTAAATTCCAAACTAATAAAACAAGGAAAAACCCTCAAAGAAATACCCTGGAAAATAGGAGGCATGTACAGCAAAGCGATAGAAAAAATAGTTTTTTGGCTTGAAAAAGCAAGCAAGGTGGCCGAGAACGAACAACAGAAGAAAACATTGGTAAAGCTAATAGAGTTTTATAAAACAGGAAGCCTGGTGGTGTGGGACGAGTATAATATAGAGTGGGTAAAAGATATACATTCCACTATAGATGTGGTAAATGGTTTTATTGAAGTATATCAAGATGCTATGGGCAAACGCGGGAGCTTTGAATCAGTTGTTTCTATTAAAGACTTTGAGGCAACAAAAAAAATAGAGCTCATAGCCAAGAATGCACAGTGGTTCGAAGACCAATCGCCCATTCAGCAAGAATATAAGAAAACAGAAGTAAAGGGTATTATAGGCAAAAGCATAAATGTGGTGGTGGAAAGCGGCGATGCAGCACCTTACACGCCCATAGGAATAAACCTGCCCAATGCAAATTGGATAAGGCAGATGCACGGTTCCAAATCGGTAAGCTTAGGGAACATCGTAGAATCATATAATGTGGTAAGCAGCAAAAGCCCCGTAATGGCCGAGTTTGCAGCCGACAATACCATATTGGACAGGGCAAAGAAATATGGAGCACTTGCGGGAGAACTGCACACTGACATGCACGAAGTAATAGGCCATGCCTCAGGCCAGATCAAGGCAGGCGTGGGCACCCCCGACGTAACCTTAAAGAACTACCAAAACGCATTGGAAGAAGCGAGAGCAGACTTGGTGGCACTTTATTATATTCTCGACCCCAAACTGGTTGAAATTGGCGTGATGCCATCCATAGATTGCGGCAAAGCAGAATATGACAACTATATGATGAACGGGTTAATGTTACAACTTAACCGCATTGAACCCGGAAAACAACTGGAAGAAGCCCACATGCGTAACAGACAGCTAATAGCAAAATGGGCTTATGAAAGAGGCCTGGCCGAGAAAGTGACCGAAATGGTGAAACGCAACGGAAAAACATATATCGTAATAAATGATTATGAAAAACTAAGAACCATATTTGGCGAACTGCTGCGTGAAATACAACGCATAAAATCGGAGGGCGACTACGAAGCAGGAAAAAACCTGATAGAAAACTACGGAGTTAAAGTAGATCCTGATTTACATAAAGAAGTGCTGCAACGCTACAGCAAACTTAATGTAGCACCCTACAAAGGATTTATACAGCCCAAGCTAACCGCCGTTTATGTAAATGGTAAAGTAGTAGATGTAAAAGTAAGCTACCCCAAAACATTTGCCGAGCAGATGCTAGACTACGGAAAAAACTATTCGTTCCTGCCGTTGGATAATTAAGTGACCTCTCCCCCGCCTCTCCGAGGGAGAGGCCTATTTTCTAGCCACTGCAAATATATCCCAGCACACATCGAGGTTTTCCTTCTGCAATATAAAATCCTTGGTGCTGATATTAAGTGTATCGTTGTTGGTCTCTTTTAAGTTCTTACGCATTTTGCTGGTGAGATAATTATACGGTCTTATTAACCAAGATGCAGGTATTAATTTATGCAAACCCAAAGGATCCAATCTTAGAATCTTCTTAGCCCATCGAGAATTATCTTCATAGTATTTATTTACCACCGCATTTCCGTTCAGGCCCAAAAGCTCGAAACTGTCTCCAAATACTTGTTTCATGTGTCCTTTCATTTCAGCAAAAGTATACTCATGCACGTGGAAAGGATTACGTGCGATGGACATCAGGGCATTGGGTGTGGTGCAAATAAAAACACCGCCAGGCTTAAGCACCCTTTTCACATCTTTTATAAATCCCAATTGGTCTTCAATATGCTCAATAAACTGAAAAGCAGTAACCATGTCAACGCTTTCATCGGGCAGTGCAATAGGGGGAACCTTGCATTGTATGAAAGACATGTTGGGCTTATCGGCATATTCTTTTTTGTTGTTCTCAATGGTGGCGGTTGAGTAGTCAAGCCCTTTAATCTGCAGGGCAAACTTGGCCAGGTGCACAGTACCATAGCCATTGGCACAGCCCACATCGGCCACTATCTTCCCTGTTACATAGCTTTCAGCAAATTCGTATGCAAAAAAACAACGCTGTACCGTAACATTGTTCGAGTCTTCAAAGCTGGGGCGTTCACGATCGTATATCACAATAAGTATAAAATTAGGCGGCAAAGTTAACCCATATAAATAGTAATTTTTGCCCGATATTTGTAGGCTGATTTTTTTAAGAATGAAAAGATATATAGTTTTTGTTATAACCCTTCTCGCTTTTTGTCGCTATAGCTTCGCCCAAGCCGATACGGTGTGCAAAACAAGCAGCAGCAATTATGTAAACTGCGAACAAAGCAACGAGCCCAAATATATAAACGGTTGCCAATTTTTTGCTGCCCGCAACGGCAACATACTCACCATAAAATTAATAAATAAGAAAACACTTACCTTTAGCAATGTATTGTTTGATACTGTGCTGCTCAATTACGACTCAGTAAAAACATTTATTTTTAAAAAGTATTATAAAGCCAACAATGTGGCGGCGGTGGAACGTATTACAGTAAACGGAACCACGATGTTGCTGATAGACCTAAGCACAGGAAAAAAAGTGGAAACCAATTGGCTTCCTGTTTTTTCGCCAGACAATAGAAGGTTTGCAGTTGTAAGTGGCACAGAGTTTAATACCTATTCGCCCGAAATGGTGCAAGTATTCGTAAACCGAAAAGGAAACTATGAAAAGGAATTTGAGTTTAAACCAGATGGGGCACTTAGTTATTTGGGCACCTGCAAATGGCAGGGCAACGACAGAATAGCGGTAAAAAGAATAAACTATGCGAAAATAACAGCTACAGGAAAACCCTTAAAAAGCGATATAACGTTGGCTATAATTGATAACAAATGGAACGTAATGGGCAAATGAACGAGTCAGAATATATATTAAAATGGAGCCAGGTAAATCATTATTGGCAAACCACTTTCAACAAACCTCCCGACCTTAACGGGATGCTTTTTTTGATAGGGCAGCGAGAGACGGACCAAACAAAAATAAAATATAAGAAACAAGAAAAAATGGATTTGTTTCATGTAGCTATTTGCAAACTTTTAAGTCAGGACGGATACTACGAAATGGTGGGCTACGATGATGAAGGATGGCCACATTACGAGCAGTTAAAGGAACTTCCCTCTATTGATATATTCACCCAAGAAAGAGTATTAAGAGAGAAAATAATCAATTATTTTGAACAAGAAAATATTGTCACCTATCAAATAATCGCATAATTAACTATTATATAAAACGAAATCTTCAATTTAAAAAACCATTATGAGTAAAAAACTATTATACTTTATCCCTGTTTGCTTCGTGTTATATTCTTTCGCAAGCCAACAGCCATCAAAAACTTCTAAAAACAAACCTAAGCCCAAAATAGACACAACCTATATGGTAGTGATGAAAACCAGTATGGGAGACATCACACTAAAACTATATAATGAAACACCCAAGCACCGCGATAATTTTATTGCATTGGTAAAAAGGAACTTTTTTGACAGTCTATTGTTTCACCGTGTAATTAATAATTTTATGATACAAGGCGGAGACCCCAATTCTAAAAATGCACAACCCGGAGCAATGCTTGGCGACGGTGATGTGGGCTATACCGTTCCCGCAGAATTTAACCCAAAATTGATACATAAAAAAGGAGCCCTTGCAGCCGCAAGAAACGATAATCCCGAAAAAGCGTCGAGTGGTTGCCAGTTTTATATTGTACAAGGAAAAAAGACAGATTCTACAATGCTTAGAAAATTGGAACAAAGATCAGGGTGGCAATACACCCAAGAGCAAATAAATATTTATCAAACACAGGGAGGAACGCCTTTTTTAGATAACGGCTATACCGTTTACGGAGAAACAGTTTCGGGGATAGAAATAGTGGATAAAATTGCCGCAGAGACAGGAGACGGAAACAACCGCCCCAATAACAATGTATATATACTTTCCACACAGTTAATTATTAAAACAGGCAAAGGAAAATAAGTGGGCGTATTGGGGAAAATTATATATATTATATTCTTTGTTTTTTCACCAAGTTTAATGCTTGGGCAAATTAATATAACCGGCAATGTAAAAGATGCCGAAACTGGCGATGCTGTTCCCTATGCCACAGTTAAGGCGATAGTATCGGGAACAAAATCACAGGCTAATTTTGATGGAAGTTTTAAAATACTGTTGCAAGCACTAAATGATACAATAGAAATATCAGCATCGGGGTTTATAAGCAAAGCAATAGAGATAAAAGATACAAATATATTGCTTGTGAAACTGAATAGGCAGACGACCGAATTAAAAGCGGTGATAATAAGACCAAAAGCAAACAAGGCCCTGCGAATACTGGACAGTGTATATATTCACAAACAGTTTAACAACCCCGATTTATTAATATCATATCAATGTGAGAACTTTAACAGGATAGAGCTTGCGGTGAACAACCTATCAAAAAGCATGACCAATAAAGCCCTCACCAAAAAACTAGCGGTTTTAATGGACACCAACAAGCAACTATTGAACGAAGATGGGAAGTTTGTATTGCCAGTCTTTATATCGGAAAGCGTAAGTGATTATTATTGTATAAAAAAGCCCCTCAAAGAAAGAGATATAATAAAAGCCGTAAATATAACAGGGGTAGGGGTTCAGGACGGGGCTACTATTTCTCAGCTAACAGCATCGGTATTTCAAGAGTATAACTTTTATAATAATTGGATCACCGTTGTCGACAAACAATTTGCTTCGCCGCTTAACCCGCAAGCAAAAAAACTATATTATATAAAACTTGTAGATTCTATGGATATAGACGGTAAGAAATGTTATCAAATATCCTTAAGAAAACGACACTCACAAGACCTATTATTCACCGGAGATATTTGGATAGAAGATTCTACGTTTGCATTAAAAAGAATGGTATTAGAAACAGACAAATCAGCAAATATAAACTTCGTAGAAAAAATAAAACTACAACAAGAGTTTTTTGCTACCACAGCGGGCCCGTGGTTGCCCAATAAAACCAGAATCACCATCGATATTGACCAGTTTCAAAAGAAAGCCGCAGGGGTAATAGCAAAGTATTATACCACATCAAACAATATTATAGTAAACAAACCGCCCCCTCTTAAATTTTTTGATGACAGGGTAACAGTAAACGAAGATTCGCACTTATATCAAGATTCTTTTTGGAGTACTAAAAGACAAGAAAACACCGCCGATGCCGATCCCCGATTTATCAGTATGGTCGATTCGGTAAAAGAAGTTCCCATAATAAAAAGGTACACCAATATAATAGACGTAATAGCCAATGGATACCTCCACTATAAAAAACTTGATTTTGGGCATTATATATATCTATTTAACCACAACTATGTGGAAGGATATAAAGTAAGGGTGGGTTTTAAAACAAGCTATAAATGGAGCCGAGACTTGCAGTTCGGAGGATATATAGCGTATGGTTTTACTGACCAAAGAATAAAATACAAGGTAAGAGGCGACTATGTTTTTAGCCGCAAACCATGGATAAAAGCAGGCTATGCCCTCCGACACGATATAGAAGGCGTGGGTTTGGGCGACGTAAACTTCTCTACCAAAAACAACCTATTTGCGGTTGTTTCCTTTTTTACAAGTTTAAGAAAATTTAACTTAGCCACGGAACATTTATTATGGATGGAAACGGCACCAACAAGAGGCATGACCACATTGTTTTATATAAGAACAAAAAACTTTAACCCACAGGGAGACTATGTTTTTGGCTGGAACGATGCACAAAATAATTATCATAATACATTTAACGATTTTTCTTTAACTATCGATAACACGTATTCCAGAAAGGATGTATATATACAGAACAACAACGAACGAATTAATCTTGGTTCTGTATCACCACGTTTTAACCTATCATATACACTTGGAATAAAAGGGGTATTACCCCAGAGTTTTTCTTATCATAACCTTTCTTTTTATATTGACCATAAAATTTTTCTAAAAAGACTCGGATCTGCATACTATAAAATACGGGGCAACTATATACTTGGAACGCTACCTTATTTATTGCTCGACATACAAAAAGGCAACCCAACATTTGTATATAACTCATCCACTTTTAACATGATGAATTTTGTAGAATTTGTAACAGATAAATCTATAAGTGCGGAATATGAGCACCATTTTGAGGGATTGTTTTTTAGCAGAATACCTATCATAAAAAAATGGAATCTACGTTTTTTTGTCAACGGGAAAACACTGTGGGGTTCCATCAGGCAAGCTAATTTAGACTTTTTACCAAAAACAAGTCCTTACCTCGAAACGATAACGCGTTTTGAGCAACTGGGCAATGTGCCTTACGCAGAAGCTGGATACGGTATCGAAAACATATTAAAGGCAATCAGAATCGATTTTTTGCACAGGCTTACATACTTGGGCAACCCCAACACCCGCCCATTTGGTATAAAACTGAGTGCACAATTTAAGTTCTAATATTTCAAAATATTTGCCAATCAATCAAATTTAAAAAGCATCTTTTCGAAAGAACAACTCTCACAGATATTCCCTTAACTTTGTCGGCACTCATTTCAGAAAATTAATATATCAGCAAAAATGGAAACAGCAGAAGAGCAAGTATTAGAATCGGTGGTGATACGCTTTGCCGGCGATAGTGGCGACGGTATGCAGCTTACAGGCACACAGTTTACAAATGCAGCAGCACTGTATGGTAACGATTTAGCCACTTTCCCAGATTTTCCCGCCGAGATACGGGCTCCGCAAGGAACCTTGGCAGGTGTATCGGGCTATCAAATACATTTCGGATCTAAGAAAATTAATACCCCCGGAGATACCTGCGATGTATTGGTGGCTATGAATGTGGCTGCACTGAAAGCAAACATTGACCAATTAAAACTAGGGGGAACTATTATAGTAAACAGCGATGGTTTCGACTCAAAAAACATGAGGCTCGCAAATGTTCCAGAAGACCAAAATCCACTAGAAAACGGAAGCCTGGATAAGTATGAAGTAAAAAAACTAGACATCACCAAAATTACCAGACTGGCCTTGGCCGACAGCGGTATGGGTACCAAAGAAATAGATAGAACCAAGAACATGTTTGTATTGGGTTTGATCTATTGGATGTATAATAGAAGTATCGAAAAATCAATAGAATTTATCAATAGTAAATTCAAGAACAAACCGCAGATAGCAGAAGCAAATATCAAACTTTTAAAAGCAGGCTATCACTATGGAGAAACTACTGAAACTTTCAACTCGCGGTATGAAGTAAAAAGAGCAGAAATGCCAGCAGGAACATACCGCAGCATTATGGGTAACCAAGCATTGGCATACGGACTTGTAGCAGCATCGGTAAAAAGCGGGCTTCCTATATTTTTGGGAACATACCCTATTACACCTGCCTCAGATATATTGCATGAACTTTCCAAATTCAAAAATTTTGGCGTACGCACTTTTCAAGCCGAGGACGAAATAGCGGGCGTATGTGCAGCTATTGGGGCATCGTATGGCGGCAGTATTGGTATAACAACCTCTAGTGGACCGGGAATCGCTCTAAAAATGGAAGCAATAGGATTGGCAACAGTACTGGAACTCCCGCTTGTTATATGCAATATACAACGTGGCGGACCAAGCACAGGGTTGCCCACCAAAACAGAGCAATCAGACTTGATGCAAGCATTATATGGACGCAACGGAGAGTGTCCAGTGCCAGTGATAGCAGCAGCAACACCGTCTGATTGTTTCGATATGGCTTTCGAAGCCGTAAGGATTGCAGCACAACACATGATACCTGTTTTTTTATTGAGCGATGGTTATATAGCCAATGGTGCTGAACCTTGGCGTTTTCCCCAGAGCAAAGATTTGCCTGAAATAAAAATAGATTTCGCAAAAGCCACAGAAGAAAAATTCATGCCTTATGCACGCGACGAAAAACTCTCACGCCCATGGGCTGTGCCCGGCACGCCAGGGTTGGAGCACCGCATAGGTGGACTAGAAAAACAACACATTACAGGTAACATTAGCTACGATGCCCACAACCACGAATTCATGGTTAAGCTAAGACAGGAAAAAGTAGATATAATCGCCAATGAAATACCTTTACAAACCCTGGACAATGGCCCAGAAAAAGGCGACGTTCTTATTATAGGTTGGGGTAGTACTTATGGGGCAATCAAAACCGCTGTCGGTGCTTTATTGTTAGATGGGAAGAGTGTTGCACATGCACACATTCGCTATCTAAACCCCCTGCCTAAAAATATAGGCGACCTCTTGAAAAACTATAATAAAGTAGTGGTTGCCGAAATGAATAATGGCCAATTAATAAAGATATTAAGAGACCGTTTTTTAGTAGACGCCATTGGATTAAACAAAATACAAGGGCAACCATTTACCACCGATGAAATCAAAACAAAGTTAGCTGAAATATTAGGATAGTTTTATTTTTCAAAAAATATATAATAAACATTACCATGACTACACTTATTGACCAAACCGCCCCCAAGCTTTCTCCCAAAGATTTTGTAAGCGACCAAGATGTACGCTGGTGCCCCGGTTGCGGCGACTATAGTATATTAAAGCAAGTACAAACCGTTTTGCCTGATTTGGGCAGACCAAAGGAAGAATTTGTATTTGTGTCAGGCATTGGTTGCAGCAGCCGTTTCCCATATTATATGGACACGTACGGCATGCACAGCATACACGGCAGGGCAGCCGCAATAGCCACGGGCTTAAAAAGCAGCAGACCCGAATTGTCAGTTTGGATGATTAGTGGTGATGGCGATTCACTGTCAATTGGTGGCAATCATTTTATACATTTGCTTAGAAGAAATTTAGATATCAATGTATTGTTGTTTAATAACCAGATATACGGACTTACGAAAGGACAATATTCACCCACCTCAGAAGCGGGAAAAGTTACAAAATCTACCCCCATGGGAAGCATAGACCATCCATTCAACCCCATTGCTTTAAGTTTGGGTGCCGATGCCACATTTGTTGCCCGCACTATGGACCGTGACCCCAAACACATACAGCAAATGATACGCAGAGGCTATGACCACACAGGTACTTCTCTAATAGAAATATATCAAAATTGTAATGTGTTCAATGACGGTGCATTTGAAGTGTTTACAGAAAAATCGTCAAAGAAAAACGAGACATTATTTATAGAAAACGGCCAACCACTTGTTTTTGGCGACAACAGCGATAAAGGTATTATACTCGATGGTTTCAAACCAAAGGTGGTAGACCTTACTGACGGCTATAGTGCCAATGATTGTTGGGTGCATGATGAGCAGGACCAGGTAAAAGCAAACATACTTGCACGCTTTTTCGACAATCACAGTATTGAAGGCCATCTGCCAAGACCATTTGGTGTATTCTATGCAATACCACGACCAACCTATAACGATTTATTGAACCAACAAATTGCTTATGCCAAAGAAAAAAATGGCGAAGGCAATTTGGACAAACTGATAGCAGGGAAAGAAACTTGGACTATTAATTAAAGAGCAACTTTACCAAAACTTAAATATAGAAAAACTAAAAATTAAAGAATATATATATAAAATGAAAAAACAGATACTAGCATTTGCAACATTTATTGCGTTCACTTTTACCGCTGTGGCCGACGAGGGGATGTGGTTACCTATTTTATTAGGGCAAAAAAACTATAACCAAATGACCCAAATGGGGCTGAAATTGACACCGCAACAATTATATGATATAAACAATGCAAGCCTTAAAGACGCTGTGATATGGTTTGGCGGAGGTTGCACAGGCGAAGTAATTTCTAATGAAGGCTTGATATTAACCAACCATCATTGTGGTTATGATGCAATTGCTACACTAAGCACTCCTGACAATAACAGGCTGGCAAACGGTTTTTGGGCATTGGATAAATCACAAGAACTACCAGCTCAAGGCTTGTCAGTTGCTTTTTTAGTTAGAATGGAAGATGTAACAGAGAGGATGATGACAGAGCTTGCCAAGTACCCCGCCGACTCACAATTATTCTATGCCCAAAAAGAAGGAGAGAAAATAGCGAAAGGAGCAAGAGAAGACGGCAAATACGAAGCCTTTGTGAGAGACATGTTCAAAGGAAATCAATATTATATGTTTGTAATGGAACGATATACCGATATACGCTTAGTGGGAACACCTCCAGAAAGCATAGGCAAATTTGGAGGAGATACTGACAACTGGATGTGGCCTAGACATACTGGCGATTTTAGCATGTTCCGGATATATGTAAATAAAGACAACAAACCAGCAGCATATAGTGCTGACAATGTTCCTTTCAAACCCAAAAAGTATTTACCAGTTTCCCTCAAAGGAGTTGAAAACGGAGACTTTGCAATGATATTCGGTTTTCCGGGCCGCACAAACAGATACGAAACCTCTATGGGCGTGAAGTTGGCTATCGAACAAACAAACCCAGCAATCGTAAAACTACGCACGAAACGCTTACAACTAATGAAAGAACAAATGGATGCCGATGTTGAAGTTAGATTACAGTTGGCAAGCCGCTATGCACAAATAGCAAATTATTGGAAATACTTTATTGGGCAAACGGAACAATTAAAACACAACAAAGTATATGAACGCAAGTTTGCCGATGAAGAAATATTCAAAAGCTGGGCATCTTCAAATTCAAACTATTCTTCGCTTTTCACAAACTTGACAAAGGAATACGACACCTATAAGTTATATAATAAACATCAAGTTTATTTGGGAGAGGGAATACGTGGGTCAATACTTGTTACCTATGCATCGGCCTTTTTAGATTTAGAAAAAGAACTTATGAAACCCAAACCTGATAGCTCAAAAATACAGGCTCAGATACTTATATTAAAAGCACGATACGCTTCTTTTTATAAAGCATATTATAACAAAGTTAGCGATCAAGCAATAATGGCAACTACACTGGAAATGTATTATAATGATATTGACAAATCGCAGCACCCAGAAATGCTGACAAAACTAATGGCCAAAGCGAAAGCAGGGAAGGAAATAGAACTGATTAATAAAACAGTAGAGAAGATTGTAAACAAAACCATGATAACAGATTCAGCAAAACTATATAAATTTTTTGCGAATCCCAAATTAAAAACAATACAAAAAGATCCAGCAATTCAATATGCTTTTGCATTCGCAAAGAATTATAATAACAACTACAAAAAGTATATAGATGTCTTCAATTTGGCCAATGCAAACTTTGGAAACAAGTATATGAAAGGACTCATGGAAATGCAACCCAACAAGTATTTCTATCCTGATGCAAATGGAACCATGCGTTGCACCTATGGAAACATTAAGGATTATAGTCCAAAAGACGCGGTTCATTTTTCGCATTTTACCACATTAAAAGGTATCATGGAAAAAGAAGACCCCACAAACGATGAATTTGTTGTGCCGGCCAAACTTAAAGAATTGTATAAGAACAAAGACTACGGGCAGTATGCAGGAAAAGATGGAGAAGTGCCAGTAGGCTTCCTTACAACAAATGATATAACAGGTGGAAACAGCGGCAGCCCAGTAATAAATGCAAAAGGAGAATTGATTGGAACAGCTTTCGATGGCAACTGGGAAGCGATGAGCGGAGACATTGCTTTTGATGCACAGTTCAAGCGGACCATTTGTGTTGACGTTCGTTATACCTTGTTTATAATTGACAAATTGGGAGGGGCAACGAATCTGGTAAGAGAAATGACTTTGGTAAAATAATTTTAAAGTATTATTTTTTCTAACAAGGATTATCCACATGAAGTATTATATATATATATTAGCGTTTGCCTTTATCTTTTCTTGCAAAAGTGAACAAAAAAGCCCCGCCCCAGAAAAAGAACCCGACACTATAAAACACATGCCCGACGATATGGCCATGTATAAACGCTATGGCGATAGTACATTTAAACCCAATAAACCTATTGAGGCTGTTATGGCCCACGAAATATTGAACGACAAAGATTCATTTGTTATAGAAATGAGAGGAAAAATAGTAGAGGTTTGCCGAGAAGCAGGTTGTTGGTGTGAGTTGCAGACAGAAAAAAATAAAACCATTCGTGTTAGAACGGGAGAGAACTTTTTTTTTGATACCACAGCTTTAGGCAAAGAAGCTTTTTTTGCAGGATATTTATATAGACAGGAACAAGAGGACGCACACTCCAAAGAAAAAGGCGAGGTTACCTATTGGGCCACGGCTGCCTGGGTTCACAAGTAAAGGTGTTTATGAAAAAACTGTTTACAATAGCTTTAATTTTTAGCTTTACTGTCCAAAGTGCTTATCCTTGGGGGTTTCATGGCCATAAGCTTATAAACCACTCAGCGGTATTTGCACTCCCACCCGAAATGTTTGTGTTCTATAAAAAGTATATTGACTTTATCACCGAACATTCAGTCGATCCCGATCGCCGCCGATATAGTGACACAGCAGAGGCCTGCAGACATTATATAGATATAGATCATTATGAAAAAGCATTACCGATTGACAGTATTCCACACTACTGGACAGATGCGGTAAAAAAATATGGACAAGACACACTTGTTGCTCATGGTATAGTACCGTGGCATATTATACTTATGAAAAACAGGCTAACGGAAGCTTTTAGGGTTAAGGATATGATGTCGGTGCTTAGGCTTTCAGCAGATATTGGACATTATATAGCCGATGCACATGTGCCGCTGCACACCACACATAATTATAATGGTCAATTTTCAGGGCAGCATGGTATTCATGCATTTTGGGAATCTCGTTTGCCCGAACTGTTTTCTGATGGGTATGATTTGATAGTTGGCCAATGTTATTATATAGACAGCCTTAACCAACAAATATGGAAAACGATAAACGACAGTTATGCATGCCTTGATTCTGTGCTGGGATTTGAAAAACGTTTGTCAAAGATATTTGGCGACGATCGTAAATATGGGTTTGAAGAAAAGAGTGGGCGGAATATTAAAGTGTATGCCAAAGATTTTTCTTTAGCGTATGCTCGAATGCTCGACGACCAAGTTGAAAGGAGACTTAGGCTGTCGGCTTTAATGACAGCTAGTGTTTGGTACACTTGCTGGTTCGATGCTGGGCAACCCGTTTTAGATGGTTTGGATGCATTTGAGCTTCAAGGGCAAACCCTAAAAGACCTTGATTTGGAAATAAAACAGATGATGATGGGCAGGCAAGAAGAATGATTCAAGGGCAAACTTTTGATAACCAATCAACAGCATTTTTTTTTGCAATACATGAAAACAGATGGCTAACTTCGCAGCCTTTCCAAAGAAAATTTAAAGTAATAAAACGATATCCGAATGAAATTTATAGTATCAACCAACGACCTGCTTAAACAGCTTGATTTAGTAGACGGGGTAGTGGTTTCTAAACCACTTATTCCTATTTTAGAAAACTTCCTTTTTGAAATAAAAGGAGGGAATCTTAAAATCACGACCACCGATTTGGAAACCTTTATGACAACCTCGCTAAAGGTTGAGGCTGACAGCGATATAGATATTGCTGTTCCTTCAAAGGTTTCTCTCGAAACACTAAAAAACCTTCCCACACAGCCGGTCACTTTTTCTATTGACGAGGCGAGCAAAAGTATTGAAATTAACACAGGGAACGGCCGTTATAAACTTACCGGAAATGAAGCAAAAGACTTCCCCAAGTTTCCCGAGCTAGAGAGCGACAACTCGATTATACTTCCCGCAAAAGTGTTGTCAAAAGCAATAAGTAAAACGATATTTGCAACAGGAACCGATGAGCTACGAATTAACCTTACCGGAGTTTATTGCCAGATTTCCGACAATTATATCAACTTTGTTGCTACCGATGCAAACCGTTTGGTGAGAGTGCAGCGGAAAGGATTCAAAAATGGATTTGAGACCTCTTTTATATTGCCCAAAAAGGCAATGAACTTGCTAAAAAACTCACTACCAAATGATGATAGTCCTGTAAAAATAGAGTTTAATAGCTCCTATGCTTTTTTCTCATTTGCGGGCGTTAGCCTCATTTGTCGTTTGATAGACGAACGCTACCCCGATTATACCGCAGTTATCCCAACAGAAAACCCAAACAAGCTGAGCATTAACCGCAACGACTTTATCAGTGCCATGAAAAGGGTTTCCATATATGCAAACAAAACAACCAACCAGGTAAGGTTAAAGATTGCGGGAAGCGAAATGACCATATCTGCTGAAGATTATGATTTTGCAAATGAAGCCACAGAAAGACTTTCTTGTAACTACGAAGGTGCCGATATTGAAATAGGTTTTAATGCACGCTTTCTCACAGAGATGCTGAACTCTGTGGATACAGAAGATGTAAGGATGGAGTTTTCCATGCCTAACAGGGCAGGACTTCTATTGCCATCGGAGAACGACAACGAGGAGGACATCCTCATGCTCATCATGCCCATGATGATAAATGTTTAAATCGAACTAAAAAAAGTACTCAATTGATCTAGCTCTGGCCGAGGCCTCGTCATGCTGAACTTGTTTCAGCATCTCTTATGTAGAGGTAATGGTATAAGATGATAAGCTGCAATATTTCTAGGTTTCAAAACAAAACAACCGATTGCGTTCTATAAACAACCGGTTGATATTAAAATGTTGGATTAAGATAGCACAGGCCAGCATAAACATGGCTGTTTTAGTGAACATTTGGCGAACAAAAAAACAAATAGCTGCGTGCCTATTTCGCTTCATAAAATTAAACACTTGATTATCAAATATAAAAAATATTAAAAAACTTTTTATTTATAAATTAATAGTTATCTTTGTATCGGATTAGGATAGTTTAATTGGGGTGACAGTTTTATTACAAAAGTATATTTGTTGCCCTAATTAAACATTCTTGACTATAAAATATTTTTGTAAAGCATACATTTTTAACCAAATTATAATTTAATTTAACCAATCATGCCTATGACATAAAAATCTACTCTCCCTTAAATTTTAGTTTTCAAGCACATAGGTTTATTATTAACCTTAGGGCTGAGTATTCCCTTTGAAAGCTAAATGAAGCAAGACTTCAAAAAAACCAACTTCTCAAAAATTAAATTAGTAAACCAATTAAATTAATCTAAACTAATATGTTATCTAAAATTACCCTATTTCCCAGAAGGTTAAGCAAAACCTATCTGGGCATTATGCTTTTGATGCTGTTTTATTACGGCGGAGCAAAAGCTCAACTCTCATCAAACTATACGTTTTCTTCAACACAAGGAACCTATAGTCCAATTTCAGCGGCAACGGGTGCCACTGTTCACAAAAGTGGCTCATGGCTCTATTATGATGCTGTGGGTATTGCAGGAATTACTATTCCTTCGTTTTCATACAATGGCAGTAGCTATACTACTATGTATATTCACCCGAACAAGTTTTTGGCATTGGGTTCAGCCCCTTATCAGTATGAGAACGCACCAATGAGTAGTGGCAATACCGCTTCTTCTGGTGTAATCGCTGCTGCTGCAAACTACTCTCAAAACTCAACAGTTTCAGGAAGTTCGCCATCAATGTTGTACCAACAAATTGGAAGCGAAATGGTTATCCAATGGCAAGATGTTGCCTCCTATGCAAACGTAGGAAGGTATGGTATGCAAATACGCTTAAACACTTGTAATGGCGTAATTAAAATTGTGTACGATTCTGTATGGAACGCCCCGGTGGGTTCTGGTTACAACAGTATGCAAGTGGGGCTTAGAGGTTCTTCCACTTCTGATTATTTAAACAGGAGCAGAACAAGCGGCAACTGGTCTGGTACTACAAATGGCACAGCTAACACAAATACTTGTTTATTGAGCAGTACAACCAACCGCCCCGATAGAGGTTTAACTTTCACCTATACACCTTCAAGTGGATCGGCTTTAACACTTAACAATATAAACTATAACTCTGCTGCAATTACTTCAATTGCACCCGGAACATCAAACAAAGAAATTTTACGATTAGATATGGACGTAACAGGTATATCTGGCTCGTTGAGTTTGGATACCATCGTTGTTAATTCTAATAACACTAGCGATGCAGATGTTTCTGCGGTGAAATTATACGCTTCGTCATTCCCTACGTTTTCTACAAGCACAGCAACACAAATAGGCAGCACCACCACTTTTTCTAGCGGCGTTGCTTCGTTTAATACTTTAGCTTATGCACTTAGTTGCCAGGTAAACTACATATATGTGGTGTACAATATTGCCTCAGGTGCTACCGTGGGAGATATTGCCGATGCCAAAATTAATGCTAATAATATTAAGATTAGCGGCAGCAGTTACCCAAGCACGAATAAGTCCCCAGCGGGTAGCCGTACAATTCAATCTCCAATGACTTATGTTTCCTCTACTACTACACAAAACAACTTAGCTTGGGTAGAAAAAGGAGTGGCAAACAATGAAATTATTGGTGTACAAATTCAGATGTCTGCTTCAGGAGCTTCCGTAAATATAGATTCACTGGTATTTAATACTACTGGAACCAACGGAACTAATAATGCAACCACCAACATTCAGAACGCCAAGGTTTGGTACACAGGAAATACAGCAACTTTTGCTACAACTACACAGTTTGGCACAACAGTAGCCGCCCCTAATGGCCAAATGAACTTCACTAGCTCAATGGGTTTGCTTACAGGCACTAACTATTTTTGGTTAACATACGATGTAAAAACCGCAGCAACTACAGGCGATTCAGTAGATGCAAGATTGGTTAGATCTGTGGTTTCAAATACTGCTCAAACTCCCTCTACAGGTAGCCCAGCAGGGTGGCGTACAATCAGACCAGGTTATTGCAGTCCGAATAACTCATACAATTATTCAGGCTATACGGGTTTAGGTTTCGCCAATGTGTCCATGGGAAGCATTAACAATACAGTTACTCCTGGAGGTACAGTTACTCCTGGATATACCAATTTCAACCTTTCTACTACAACACAGCGTAAGTCTGTTCAATCACTTTCAGTTACGCCGGGTTCTTATTCAGGCACCACTATTATAGGTGTAACTTGTTATATAGACTGGAATCAAAATGGCGTATTTACCGATGCAGGAGAAAATGTGGTTCTACCAGCAACCACTGCGGGCAATGCAGTTGCTAGCACCGCTACTACCTATAATTTCAGTGTACCATGTAGTGCATTATTAGGTGCCACTAAAATGAGGGTTAAGATTACTTATTTTAGTTCAACATATTGGACAACGGGTTCTTGCCCAACTTATGGCTATGGCGAAGTTCACGACTATATTGTGAACATAACCGACAATACATTTAGCTATGGTTCATCAAATGCCACCCAACCACTTTTGACAGACGTAAAAGCGGGAACAGCAAATAATTTAATTATGGCTATACCCGTTGTTGTAAATGGTTGTTCAGGTTCTTTAAATGCAACCAGTTTTTCTTTAAGTTCAAATGGATCAACAAGCCCAACAGGCGATATTGACTCTGCAAGATTATTCTGGACAGGAAACAGCAGCACTTTCGCTACCACTACCACCTTTGGCTCTAAGGGCAGCATTAATGGTTCATATACTATTAATGGAACACAAGGACTAGTTAGCGACACTAACTGGTTTTGGTTAGCTTATAATCTTAAAGGCGGTGCCACTATAGGTAATTATGTAGATGCTGAAATTTCTACAGTTACAGTTGGGGGTAACAGCTATACCCCAACAACAACAGCACCTACAGGTAGCCGCATGATTAATGTGGACATGGCCTTTACCAGTGCAACTGCTACACAGAACCAAACAGGAGCTGTGGTTAAAAATACCCGCTATAACCAAATAATTGGTATGGAGGTAGTAATGAGTTCAGGTGCCTCGGTTAACCTTACACAGTTAAAGTGGAGCACAACAGGATGTACCAATACAGCAGATATTGACACAGCCCGCATTTATTATACTGGCAATAGTCCAATCTTTGCCACCACTACTCTTCATGGCACCTATACGCTGAATCCAAGTGGCAATATTACCAATAATACCACAAGGGCGTTATTGCCAGGCACAAATTATTTCTGGGTTGCATACAGTATTAAAACTGCCGCAACTACCAATAACCTTGTAGATGCAACATTCACTGCTTTAACAGTTGATGGTTCGCCTCAAACACCTGCCGTTACCGCCCCTAGCGGAAGCAGAAAAATTATAGCACCGTATTGTAACACCACCTCTGGTTTTAATTCTGGCAATGGAGGTATTACCAATGTTACCATGGGTACAATTAATAATACAACAGGCATTCCTCCTGCTGCTGTAATCTTAACCGATTACTCAACCACACTTTCTACAGATATTAAGAAAGGCTCGTCGCAAACACTATCAATCACTGCACAAACCTATAGTTATTTGTATGTTTCAGGATGGATAGACTATAACCAAGATGGCGATTTTGCGGATGCAGGTGAAAAACTGGGACAGGTTGCACAAACAACTTCTAGCAACACTACCCCAAACACCAACAATATAAACTTTGTGGTGCCTTGTAATTCTACTTTAGGCCAAACACGTATGCGTGTGCGTAGCGAGTATTGGTATGCCAATCTAACTTCTACACAAGATCCATGTAGCAATATGTACTTTGGATACTACGCTGAAACAGAAGATTATGGCGTAAATATTCAAGACAGTGCAATGAATGTGGTTAGTGCAACTACACTACAAGATTTAACAACCGCAATTTCAGCACCCTCTACCAATAACCAAATAATTAGGGTTCAGGTAGTAACCAAAGGTTGTTCAGGAAATCAAACATTGACTGACCTTAATTTGAATACCACAGGCTGTACAGACCCTAACAATGATATTGACAGCGTAATTGTATTCTGGACAGGCAACAGCAACACATTTGCCACCACTACACTTTTTGGCAAAACAGGTTCTCCGAATGGTTCTTATGCAGTAACAGGTTCATTGAACTTAACTACCGATACCAACAATTTCTGGGTATGTTACCGCATAGCTTCTGGAGCAACCATAGGAGACTATGTAGATGGCCAATGTGCAAGTGTGGTAGTAAATGCTACAACATATAACACTACTATAGCCTCACCAAGTGGAAACAGACAGATTTTGAACCCCATGACCTATAGCAGTTCATCCTTTACGCAGAACAATTTCAGCGGCGTATCAAGAGGAGCAACCAACCAAAATATAGCAGGTTTACAAATTGTAATGACATCGGGCACTTCTATCAATATAGACAGTTTGATATTTACCAATACAGGTACCGCCAATGTTTCTACCAATATTAACAACGCCAAATGTTTCTATACAGGCAATAGCAGCACTTTTGCTACTACTACCCAGTATAGCTCTACCCAAACAACCTTCACAGGTGGCGAAATAAGATTTGGACAAAGCGTAATTTTACAGCCAGGCACAAACTATTTCTGGTTAACTTACGACATAAAAGTGGGTGCAACTTTAAACGACTCAATTGATGCAACAGTGGCACGTGCAAGGATTGCAGGCACAACATACACACCTTCGCCAACTACTGTAAACGGTAAGCGTTATGTTATACCAGCATACTGTACAGCGGCGGCATATTATAATTATTATAATTATGGTGTTACCAATGTAAGCATGGGCAGTATCAACAATACAACTAATACCCCCACAGCTTTTGCTCAGTATAACGACTATACAAATTTATCAACCACCGTTCAGAAGTATAACAACTATACACTTTCATTAGATTATGCTGCACAATATGGCTATGGCAATATAGCAGCATGGATTGACTGGAACAATGATGGCGACTGGGCTGATGCGGGAGAAAAAATAGGCCAACCTGCTTATAGCACCTCTAACACAACCGGAACTGTTACCATTTCTTTCACAGTTCCTTGCTCTGCAGTAGCAGGTTCTACCAGAATGCGTGTTCGTGAAGAGTATTATGCTAACGGAGGCCAACCTTTGGATCCTTGTAATACAGTATATCCTTATGCAGGCGAGGTAGAAGATTATACAATTAATATCATTGATTCTGCTATGAGCTACCTGTCGAGCACTACATCACAAAATGTTACTTCTGATGTTCCGCAAAACACCAATAATGTACAAATTATAGGCGTTCGTGTAAATACAACGGGATGTGCAAGTGGATTAAACATTACACAGCTTAATTTCAACACCACAGGAACCACAAGCCCATCTACCGATATAAGCAATGCCAAAGTATGGTTTACCGGACAAAGCAATGTGTTTGCAACCACCACCCAGTTTGGAACAACAAGCAGCCCCAATGGTAATTTCTCAATTACGGGAACACAATCATTGTTGGCAGACAGCAACTTCTTCTGGCTTACTTACAATGTTACTTCGGGAGCCACTATTGGCAATACCATTGATGCACAATGTACCAACCTGATAGTTAATTCTAACAATCAAACACCTACTGTTACCAGCCCTACCGGAAGTAGAACCATTAACAACCCCATGACTTATAACAGCAATACCTGGAGCAAACGCACAGGCAATGTTGAACGTGGCAATATCAATACTTGGGTATCTATGGTTACAGTAAATATGTCAACCGGAGCCAGTGTTAATATGGACAGTTTGGTATTCAATACCACAGGAATTACCACTCCAGCATCCGATGTTACCAATACCAAAGTATGGTTTACAGGCAGCTCAACTACTTTTGCTGCTACTACACAGTACGGTTCAACTATAAGTTCACCCAACGGAACTATAGCTGTAGCAGGTACTGTTGCTCTTATGGCAGGCGACAACAATTTCTGGATTACCTACGATGTACCAGCCGCTGCTCCTATTGGCGACTCGATAGTTGCTAATTTCGACAGGGTTTATATTTCTGCAACTTCTATTAATGCAAGCCCATCATCTATAACTGGTAAGAACAGGATTATTGGTCAATATTGCGTTGACCCTAGTGCAGCAGGTAATTTTGGTGTTGGAGGTATCACCAATGTTACCCTTGGTAGTATTAACAACTCAACGGGTATATCAGGTACAACTGCAGGTTCTACGTACCGCGATTACACTTCTCAATCTACCACCTTGAAACGTGGCCGCACTTATACAATTAGCGTAAACAGCCAAGTATATAGTTATAACTATACTTCTGTATGGATTGACTTTAATAACGATGGAGACTGGGTTGATGCGGGTGAAAAAATTGGGCAAACAGTAAGTTCAAATGGAGCCACTACTACTTTTAATAGTTTGATTACCTTTACCGTTCCCTGTGCTGCTGCATTGTCCACAACTAAAATGCGTGTAAAAACTGAATATTTCTATCTTACAGGCTATACACAAAATCCTTGTACCGATTTATATAGTGGTTATTATAAAGAAACAGAAGATTATTCAATCAGCTTTATTGATGATGCAGCCCATAGCTATGCAAGTAGCAATGTGTCGCACCCTTCTTCGGTTTCAGTTGCAACAGGAGCTACCAATGTTCAAATGGCAAGAGTGATGGTTGTAACAGCAGGCACTAACTGTGCAGGTGCATTGCAAATGACCAGTTTGAATTTTAACACACTTGGAACAGATGGCACCAATAACCCATCTACAAATATTACTGATGCTAGAGCTTACTTTACAGGCAATAGCAGTGTGTTTGCTACCACTACACAGTTTGGCAGCACATCAGCAACACCCAGCGGTTCATTTACTATTTCAGGAACTCAAAATTTGGCCATGGATACCAACTATGTGTGGTTAGTATATAATGTTGCTTCTGGTGCTACTATTGGCGATACATTGGATGTGTCATTAAGCAATATTACAATCTCCTCAAATAATTATACGCCTACCAATGGCAACCCAAGTGGCTACCGCAAGATAGACAACCCGATGACTTATGTGAGTTCATCTACGGCTATGCCCAATGTAAGCGTAGTAAATAAAGGTGCAACACTACAGTCGATTATTCAAATGAAAGTAACGATGAGCAGCACTGGTTATCCAGTTGCTATGGATACTTTCTATCTTTCGGCCAACGGTACAAATAATATTACCACCAATATTCAGAACGCCCGTGTTTATTCTACTGGAGCGAGTACTACATTTGCTACCACCACACAGTTTGGTACCACCACTATTGCGTCTCCCAGTACCACTACTATGTTGTTCAGCGGAACCAATGTGAATTTGGTTAATGGTGACAACTATTTCTGGTTAGCCTATACTATTAGAACCACAGCAACCACATTCGATTCTGTTACAGGAACGTTCGATTCATTAAGGATTGGCGGGGTAAACAATGTACCCTCAAATACTACAGTAAGTACAAAACGTAGAATAGTTAATGCTTATTGTACAAATACTTCATCATATAACTATGGCACAGGAGGTATAACCAATGTTACCCTGGGCAGTATAAACAATACAACAGGCAAACCTGCTGCAGTTAACATTATGAATGATTTTACCAACCTTTCAACCGATGTTAAAAAGTATGGTAACTATACATTAAGTGTAACAAGCAGTACCTACAGCTATATGTATGTATCAGGCTGGATTGACTATAACCAAGATGGAACATTCCAATCGGGTGAAAAATTAGGCCAAGTTGTTACTACTACGTCAAGTAATTCAACCCCTTACAATTCACTAATCAACTTTACGGTTCCTTGTTCTGCCACCAATGGTACAACCAGGATGCGTGTTCGTTGTGAGTATTGGTATTCTAATACCACTTCTACACAAGACCCATGTAGCAATTTGTATTTTGGTTACTATGCAGAAACAGAAGACTATACAGTTAATATCCTAGACAGTCCCAGAACAATATCAGGTGTGGTAACTACCACAGCTACTACTCTTGATGTTTCAAAAGGAACAAACAACAACAGGATATTGATGGTTCGTGTCAATTCTGCGGGTTGTGCGGGTTCTCAATCATTGTCGCAGTTAAACTTCAACACAACAGGAACAACCGATGTGGCTGATATTACTAACGCGAAAGTGTTCTACACAGCTTCAAGTCCAGTATTTGCCACAACTACACAGTTTGGAAGTACTGTAAGTGCTCCAAATGGCTCATTTAATGTAAGTGGAACACAGGCACTCACCACCGACTCAGCATTCTTCTGGTTGGCTTATGATATTAGCAGTGCAGCACCTGTTGGTACTAATGTAGTTGACGCTGAAGGAACAGTTGCTACCATAAATGCAACCTCTTATGGCACCTCATCGGCACCCTCAGGAAACCGTTTGATAAATACGCCAATGAGTTATGTTAGCTCTACCTCAACCCAAAACACTGCCGATATTGACAAAGGAACAGTTAATGGACAAATTATAGGAGCACGAGTGGTAATGAGCAGCGGAACCGCACAGAACATTACCAATCTTGAATTTACCGTAAACGGAACAACCTCTACGGCAGATATTACCAATGCCAAACTATGGTTTACCGGCAATAGCAGCACATTTGCAGCCACTACACAATATGGATCAACATACAGTTCACCTGTATATGGCATGTCGTTTAATGGCAATACAGCATTATCGCCTGGAACTAACTACTTCTGGATAACCTATAATGTACCTGCCGCTGCCACTACTGGAAATTATTTAGATGCAGAATTCTATAGTTTCGATTTGGACTCTAATGCCACAGTTACTACGCAGTATCCAACTGTTTCTAACCCAACAGGCAATCGCAAAATTGTGCTTCCCTATTGCACCCCTACCAATTATACCAATGCGGGCAGCTATTTATACGGTATTACCAATGTAAATATGGGTAGTATTAACAATACTACAAGTGTTGCCAATGGTGCAGTTACTCATTTTAACTACACAGCACAATCAACAAATATACAAAAAGCGGCTAACTACTCATTGTCACTAAGTGTAGCTGGGCAGTATAGCAATCAATATACAGCAGCATGGATTGATTTTGATGGAGACCACGTGTTCAGTGCTAGCGAAAAACTAGGACAGGTATTTACCAATACCACAACAGGAAGTGTTTCGTTTAATTTCAATGTACCATGTGGTGCTACCACTGGTGCAACTCGCCTACGCATAAGAAGTGAGTATTATGCCCTTAACGGACAAGCTTTAGATCCCTGTAACTACACCTACCAATACGGTGGAGAAACAGAGGACTATACTGTAAATATAACTGACAGCCCGCTATCAGTTGTTTCGGTAAATACCATTACCGCTTCTACTTTGGATGTATTTGCAAACAGTACCAACAGAGCCATTATAGCTGTACCAGTTGTAGTGCGTGGTTGTTCAGGATCATTGGCGATATCGCAATTGAATTTCAACACCACAGGTTCTACCAACGCCAGCAATGATATTGCCAATGCCAAAGTTTGGTACACAGGCAATACCAATACATTTACCACCACTACCCAATTTGGCTCTACCAGTGTTAGCCCTTCAGGTAACTTTAGTGTAACAGGAAGTATGGCTTTAATTGGCGATACCAACTGGTTCTGGTTGTCGTACAACATTACAAGTGGTGCCACCACCAACAATGTTGTTGATGCCGGATGTAGCAGCGTTACTGTTAGCAGTAACAACTACACACCAAGCACACAGGCCCCAAGTGGCAACAGAATGGTAAATACACCTATGACTTATTCAAGTTCTACTACAACAACAGCTTCTACATCCATTATTGAAAAAGGAGCCAAGAAAAACCAAATGATTAGAGTAGCTATAGTAATGTCTACAGGGGCTTCGGTAAACTTGACACAACTTAACTTGAGCACCAATGGTTCTACCAATGCAAGCACTGATATTGACTCAGCCAAGGTATACTTTACGGGCAACAGCAGCACATTTGCCACAACCACACTGTTTGGCGAATATGCTTCACCAAATGGCTCGTTCAACGTAACAGGCACAGCAGCTTTATTGTCGGGCACCAACTACTTATGGGTGGCTTATGATGTGAAAACAGGAGCAACAACCAATGATTCTGTTGATGCTGAATGTGCTCAAATTACGGTTGATGGAAATACCCAAACACCATCCGTAACAGCACCTGCTGGCAAACGCCGCATCATACCTCCATATTGTATAGGCGGTTATAGCAACGATTACCATACCCAGATGTATATGAGCAGGGTGAAAATAGGAGCAATAGATAATACTACTTCTTACGGCACTACTTATCCCTTCTATACTTATTATAACCAAACTTGCTCATTAACAGTTGGCGTAAATGATACATTGAGAGTTCAAGGCGGTAGCCCCTACAATATTTCTGTAGGTGTGTTTATTGACCTTAACCAAGATGGAGACTTTGCCGATGTTGGTGAAAACGTAGGTAACAATACCAATGTGAGCACAATAACAAATGGTTTAAATAATGTAATTCTTACCATCCCTAGTGGTGCTCTACCTGGAATAACCCGTATGCGTGTTAGAAACTCGTACCAAGGGCAAACAATTACTCCATGTGGCACACTTGTGTATTCAGGCGAAACAGAAGATTACAATGTAAACATTTCTGCACCTACTACACCTAATGCAGTAATATCACCTTCGGGAACTATATCATTCTGTCAGGGAACAGGCCAAGTATTTACAGCCACTCCGTTAAATGCTAATTATGTTTATACATGGAAAGAAGGTACTACTGTTAAACAAACAGGTACAGGTACCAGCTTTGCAACCTTTAGCTATAACCCTGCTTATACAGGCACTTATGCTATTACTTGTTCTATCACCGACCAGTACAGCCAAACAGGCATATCGGCATCTACAACAACAACAATAAATGCCAATGCAGTTGGAGGAACAATGACAGCAACTTCTGCTTCTCTTTGTTCAGGTCAGAACGACACCTTGAGCGTGAGTGGAAACTCGGGCAGTATCCAATGGCAATATAAAATTGGTGCAGGTTCATGGACCGATATATCAGGAGCTACTAGTAGTACAACTATAGTTACTCCTTCGGTTACCACTTCTTACCGTTCCAAATCTACATTGGGTGTTTGCGGTTCTGCTTTCTCAAATATCATTTCTGTATCCATCGGTACCACATCGGTATGGACAGGTACATTTAGCAATTCTTGGACTTACGGCCCTAACTGGTGTTCAGGCACTGTTCCTACCAGCTCATCGAATGTGACTATCTCTACGGGTACTTATCAGCCTGTTATTGCAAGCACAGTTAGCTGTAACAACCTTACCATCAACACTGGTGCAACGGTTACCATCAACACTGGTGGAATATTGAACCTGGGTGGTACATTTACCAAAAACGGTACTTTAACACATACTAGTGGTAAACTTTACTTCAGCACACCCCAAACACTTCCAGCCATCAGTTACTTCTGGTTGAGCTTGGGCGGAAGCGGTACTTA
>JAYVCI010000041.1:0-54602 GCA_043750035.1 Chitinophagaceae bacterium | reverse complement strand
AATGGCTTTTTTGCCAAGCTCCAATGCCTTCTTCAACACAAAACGTGTTTGTGGCATGGGGCCTTCAAATGCGTCAACCAATAATACCACGCCGTCGGCCATGTTTAGTACACGTTCCACTTCACCACCAAAATCGGCGTGACCAGGGGTGTCAATAATATTTATTTTAATATCCTTGTAACGCACCGATACATTCTTGGCAAGGATGGTAATTCCTCGTTCACGCTCCAAATCGTTGTTGTCAAGTATAAGATCACCTGTTTCCTGATTGTCGCGGAACAGTTTGGATTGGTGCAAAATTTTGTCGACCAGGGTAGTTTTACCGTGGTCAACGTGTGCAATGATTGCGATATTTCTGAGTTGTAACATATATAAAAAAGGCCGCAAAATTACCACAATTTCAGCTATTTACAATAGAATCCTGAAAAATAAATCATTTTAATTGTATTTTAACACAAATATAACAAATAATTGGTTGCCTTTTTACTCCTTTGTCATTATAATATTTCCTGCCAATTTAACGCCCAACTTTTCTATGGTTTGCAGAAACATGTAATTAAGCTCCTCCTTTACATGGGCAGCCGTATCGAGGTCGGTGGTGAGCACAAAATAAACGATCGTTATCTGTATATTATTGTCAATGATATCCGAGAAAGTTACTTGATGGTTTTCACTGGTCTCGCCATTTTGATCAATCTTGTTTTTTATTTCATCCAGCAATTGTTTTATTACCTCATGTCGGGTATTTGCTTCAATATTCAAAATCATTTTCACCCTTCTTATTCCTGTTCGGGTGATATTGTTCAAAGCCGTGTCCACCAATTTCTTATTGGGCACGGTAAGCAAGGTCTTATCCAAAGTCCTTATTTTGGTGGAACGGAACCCCACTTCTTCCACCACCCCTTTTATTTTGTCCGACTCAATTAAATCGCCTACGGTAAAAGGTTTGTCTAGGAATATCACAATAGAACCAATCAAGTTTGCAATGGTTTCTTGTGCTGCCAGTGCAATGGCCAATCCGCTAATACCCAAGCCTGTGATGAGCGAGGTGATGTCCATGCCAAATACGCTGCCCAGTATCACCAATAATGAAAATATGCCGATAAATACTTTAATGATGTCTTTAAAAAACTTCACCACCTGTTCCCCATTATAGTCGTGTTGCGATTTGGCCGATTCGAGCAGTACAAATCCAATAAAATCAGCACTGCGAAGCACTATCCAGGTAACAGAAATAATTAAAATGAACTTCCCGATGGATACAATAATCTGCTCAATTATATAAATGCTCTTGCCAAATTTGAGGGTCCAGTCTACAGGTAAATCTATTCGGTCAAACGCCAATACCATGGTGATAATGACCAATAATAATTCGAAGGGCGAACGCAACAGGCCAACAAACTCTAAAGAATATTGTTTATTGTCCGTTGTCTTTTTAAACAATCGGTACAACTGCCTGCTCAAAAAACCCGCACAATACTTTTTAACCAAAAAACCTGTGAGCAAAATACCCGCCATCCACAAGTAGGACTCGACAGAATTACCCCATATCCGATAGCTATCGGATTTGCTTTCAAAAATATTTAACAGCATGCGTTGCAAAATTATATATAATACTTTTAATAATGAAGATTATTTTTATTTGCATCGTCATTCTGAGGAGGCTTCCGACGAAGAATCCCATGGAGTATGTGCTCGGTTTGATTGATTTCCGTCGTATCTATTGTAACGGAGCATACTTCTATGGAATTCTTCGTCTCGTGAGAAATTCAGTCTAATTTAAAAAAGTACGCTAACGAGACTGAGAATGACACTGTAATAAAAAGTAAAAGCGAAGACTATATTTTTCAATCTCTTCACATACATTTGCACTAATTTTTCACTTTTAGTTTTTAACTTAATACAATGAAAATTATTACCTATAATGTAAATGGAATACGCTCGGCTGTAAGTAAAGGCTTGGCGAATTATATACAAAGTGAGCAAGCTGATATATACTGCCTGCAAGAAACCAAGGCACAGCCCGATCAAATTGATACAAGTTTATTTGAAGTAGCAGGCTATAATTGCTATTTCCATTCAGCAGAGAAAAAGGGATATAGCGGTGTAGCATTGTTATGCAAAACCAAACCCAATCATGTTGAGATAGGTTGTGGCAATCCGCTATACGACCGTGAGGGCCGTGTAATTCGGGCCGACTATGATAATTTTTCTATAATGAGCGTGTATATGCCCTCGGGCAGCAGTAGTGAGGAAAGACAGGCTTTTAAAATGGAGTGGTTGTCGTTCTTTAATGAATATATAAGAGAATTAAAATCGCAAATTCCAAACTTAATTGTTTGTGGCGACTATAATATATGCCACCGAGCAATTGATATACATGACCCAAAAGGAAATGCCCAGAGCAGCGGTTTTTTACCTGAAGAAAGAGATTGGATGGAGCAGTATTTTAACAGTGGTTGGACAGATTCGTTCCGTCATTTAAATCCACAGCCACATGCTTATACTTGGTGGAGTTTTAGAGCCAATGCCCGGAACAATAACAAAGGTTGGCGTATAGATTATTGTGTGGTGAGCGAAAACCTTAAAGACCAAATCAAACAATCGTGGATCGACCCACATGCGAGGCACAGCGACCACTGCCCTACTGGAGTTTTATTGGGTCAATAATATCCATCTACCGCTTTTTGCCTATGATAGTAATTCTTCATTTGCTCACTGGCTGGTGTTCCTTTTCCATTAAATAAATCTATTAAATTCTCGGTAGGAACAATATATAATATCATATTAAGAAATAGTAAGAATACACTTTTTATCAGTATACTTCTATAATATAATTTTGCAGTGGTAGCTTTCAAATATTTATATATAATAATACATACAACCAATAACCAAATAGGGGCACCAATCACTTGCCAAGCCTCACCACCGGGCAATATCATCAGTTTTAAAAACAGACCCAATATCATAGTTGACAATACCAATCCATATAATATGGAGGGAATAATAAATGCCAGAGAAATATTTGACTTTTTTAAAGTATAAAATCCCAAAGGAAAGTATAGTAAACACAAACTCACCAATGCAGAAATCAATATAATATCTCCACCTTGAATTTGGCTCGTTTTTAATACAAAACCAATCACGAGTAATACTACTGAAACACGTTCGGTAAACTTCATATTGTATATATTTTATTTGCTATATAACTCCCTGTTATAACCCCCAAACTATTCGCTACCACATCCACCCATTCGCCAAAGCGGTTGATAAAAAAGGTAGTTTGCATATACTCCAGCGTGATGCCCCAAATGATGAGTAGCTCGGCTATGGGTATTATATATGTTTTTACTGGAATATTATTTAGATAAAACGTTCGCTGTATTAAACCCATTTGCACAGCAAACATACCGAGGTGAATAATTTTATCAAAACTTATATGGTTTAGGAATTCGAAATTGGGTATTTGATTGCCGGGGAAGCTGCATAAGGTAAACATGAATACAAACCATAACGATGCATACAGAATGGAGAGCTTTGCATTGCTCATAATATACCCAATAAATTAGTGTACATAAAACTTGGACTAGTCTTTCCTTTTCATAAATATTCCCGCATTCCCATAATAACCATCACTCATAGAAAAAATAGTGTGTTCGACATCATGTTGCGGACCTAACTTACTTGTCCATTTACCAGTTGTCAATTGTCTTGCTGCATGCGTTGGGGTTCCTAAATTATCACAGTATATAGCAATTTTATGGAATCCCATTTCCAAATCACTACTTTCACAAACTCGAAATCCAATTTTTTCAAATAACAAAATAAAATACTCAGTTTTTAACTCACAAGGAATTTCACTAGGCCAATAATAGTTACCAACAGGCCAATACCATTTTGTGTCATCCCCATAAGCCCATGCGATACAATTGTAGTTTATCGTTTGTGGGCTTGTAATAATAAATGGTTCAATGAAAGTATTAGGAAATGCTTGATGTGTCAACGTCATTTTTTATTGTTTTTCTCAGCCCATTCAATCCAATCAGATTTCATCAATTTTATAAACCCACGATGTTCCTTTTTAATAGGGTTTTGACCCGTCAATGCTTCCAATGCATAAAACCAATGGTTGTCTTCCTTTTTTAATTCATCAATAATAAAAGGTATAACATCTTTCCCAAGCCCTACTATTGAACGATACGCTGAGTTATTTATTATTTCGTGAATGCTAGATGAAAACATAGTCTCATTAGTCCAAACAGAAGTATAGTATTCAAATTTTTCCTTTAGTTGTACTTTATACATTTCTTGCACATATAGACTATTTTTCATAAAGAGATATCTGCTGCTTTCATAATTTTGTGTCACAAATTGTGCTTCTACTGAAACAGCCACTGATTCCCTATTCATATCAGGATACAAATATTTTATCATAAAAATAAATTTCTTGTTTTATCAGTTATACAGTTTTCGAAAATCTCATTTTCCAATATGCGAATCTCATTAAAATTTTTGATCAAGTTATTATCTTTGTTTTGAACATCTAACACTTGAAAGACATCAATGTCTAAAATAAATGGCAGTATATCATTTGTTATAGGTTCAATAGTTTCTGAAATAATAGCATTTCTATTTGCCCCTTCTATATTGCATGGTATTTGAGTTTGCATAAAAAATGAGGCAAATACTTGAGGCAAGCATTTAGGAATAGGAGGCGTGTTAACAATATATTCTTGGAAATTGTTCAGTGGCATCGGTATCTCAATCCTATTTATAAATCTTGTGGCTATTCGTGTTATGCTGTTAGGAGAGAAGAGTTCATTATATTTATTCCATATTTCAATAAAATATGTAAAATGTTTTTCCCAGTTCTCGTATGGTTTTAAGATATTAAGGGTTATCCCATCAATTTTCACCTGCAATTGTCTTGTTTTATCTTCTGAAATAAATACATATCCTGATAAGTCAGATTGAGACTCCCCTTCAGGTGGCTTATCCACCGAAATCTGAATTTTACTAGTGAATTGATGTATTAATTTCAATTCTGGAAAATCAATCTTAATTATTTCTTTTAATTCAAGTAAATCTTCCGTTTTTTTGATATTTATACTGTTTACCCTAATATCAAAAAGAGCTTCACGTATTGGGGCATTGGGATAATTCATTATGCGAATATAATGTTACTGATTATAATTTATTCTAATTATTAACAGTTATTTTGTTTTATTTCGTATACGCAGAAATACTGCTTCGGGTGAAACAGGTCTGCTCATTTTTTTTACTCTGATATTACACACCCACCACAGCCGCATAAGCCTCTGAAGTAAGCAGGGCATCGCACTCAGCGGGATTGCTCATTTTTATTTTCACCATCCAGCCTTCGCCATAGGGGTCGCTGTTGATCGATTCAGGAGTGGAGTCGAGGCCTTTGTTTACCTCTGTCACTTCACCACTTACGGGCATAAACAAATCGGAAACCGTTTTTACGGCTTCTACGCTGCCAAAGATTTCGTGTTGCTTCAAAGTTTTGCCTGCCGATTCGATTTCAACAAACACAATATCGCCCAATTCACGTTGGGCAAAATCGGTAACGCCTACAATAGCTACGTCGCCTTCCACACGAACCCACTCGTGGTCGTTGGTATAGCGGAGGTTTTCTGGAAAATTCATGTATATAAAATTATTTGCTGCAATATTATGCAATTTTTCTAAAACCAAAACAACCCTAATTACCGATTTTTGCAAAGTTTTAAATTTTATTCAAAAAAATAAATCAATAACAATACCCTTGACGGAGCCAAAAAAAAATAAAAAAAAGTTCGACCTGAGCTTGCTTGGCAAGATATATAAACTTGCTCTTCCTTACAGGGGCTTGTTCTTCACCGCTATTATAGCCACCATTTTAATGTCGGTACTCAACCCGCTACGGGCACACCTTACCCAAATTGCGATTGATGATTATGTGGTAAGCAAAGATTCAGTAGGCCTGTGGCAGCTCACTATGCTGATGATTGGTTTGCTGTTGTTTCAAACTGTGGTGCAATTTATTCAAGGATATTTTACCACGATGGTGGGGCAAGATGTGATTAAAACTTTAAGGGTAAGGGTGTTTAATTTTATAAGCAGCTACAAGTTGTCCAAACTCGACCAAACCCCTGTGGGCACACTTGTAACTCGCTCTATCAGTGACCTCGAAACTTTGGCAGAGGTATTTGCCGAAGGAGCGGTAAGTATTTTGGGCGACCTGCTGCAAATAGTTTTCATTTTGGCCTTGATGTTTTATAAGGATTGGAAACTTACTTTGGTTTGTCTTACCGTATTGCCGTTTTTATTTTACGCAGGTTATGTATTTAAAAATGCCGTTAACGCATCGTTCAACGAAATACGCACGAGGGTTACACAACTCAACACCTTTGTGCAAGAACATATACAAGGCATGCAGATAGTGCAAATATTCGGACAGCAGAAAAAGGAATATGATAAGTTTGAAAAAATAAATGATTCGCACCGCAATGCACAAAACCGGGGTGTATTTGCTTACGCCCTGTTTTTTCCGGTGGTGGAAATTATAACGGCACTTTCTACTGCATTAATTGTATGGTATGGGTTGAAATTTAATACCCTTGCCACCAATGAAGCTACACTGGGTTTGCTTACTGGTTTTATCATGCTCATCAACCAGTTTTTCAGACCCATCCGTCAGTTGGCTGATAGGTTTAATACTTTGCAAATGGGAATGGTTGCTGGTGATCGGATATTTAAATTATTGGAAGAAGAAGATGTAGTTGAAACTGGTGGAGCTATTATAAAAGATAAACTAAAAGGGCATGTGAAATTTGAGCATGTGAAATTTTCTTATAA
Source organism: Chitinophagaceae bacterium (assembly GCA_043750035.1). Taxonomy (GTDB): domain Bacteria; phylum Bacteroidota; class Bacteroidia; order UKL13-3; family UKL13-3; genus CANJUD01. The sequence continues at coordinate 47,741 of JAYVCI010000041.1, read as the reverse complement.
TGAAGGGCAACCTGTTTTGAATGATATAAGTTTTGAAGTGATGCCCGGTAAAACCCTTGCCATTGTGGGGGCAACAGGTGCTGGAAAATCTTCTGTGATTGGTTTGGTGAATCGTTTTTATACCGGCTATACCGGCAACATATATATAGATGATATACCTGTGGAGGAATTTGATTTGCAATGCTTGCGTTCACGCATTAGTGTGGTGATGCAAGATGTATATCTTTTCTCAGGAACTATATTAGATAACTTAACTTTGTTTGACGAAAATGTACAACAGGAAACAGTAGAAAAAGCTTGTAAATTGGCAGGCATTCATGATTTTATTTCCAGCTTGCAAAAAGGATATTTGGAACATGTGCATGAACGTGGTGCAACATTAAGTACGGGTCAAAGACAACTGATAGCTTTTGTAAGAACCATGCTTGCAAATCCTGATATACTAATATTGGACGAAGCAACTTCATCAATAGATAGCGTGGCCGAGCAAATGATACAAAAAGCAATTGGCATATTGATGGAAGGCCGCACCAGCATTGTGATAGCCCACCGCCTCAGCACTATTAGAAAAGCCCACGAAATTATGGTGATGGACCAAGGGAGAATAATTGAACGTGGCAACCATGAAGACTTATTAAAGAAACAAGGAGCCTATTATAATTTGTACCAGATGCAATTTGTGGGGGCAGAAGTATGATATAAAAAATATAGAAAAATATTTGTTTTTCTCCCCAAAAAATTCGTAATTCGTAATTTATTCCGCCTTCGCGGTTTTAATTCGTAATTATTATGATAAAATCACACACCTACCAACTCGACATTATTTGGACTGGCAACAATGGCCAAGGAACCACAGATTATACTGCATACAGGAGAGATTATACACTAATTTGCGAAAATAAACCTCATTTGTATTGCAGTGCCGATGCCCCTTTCCGTGGCGACCCCAATAAATACAATCCCGAAGACCTGTTTTTATCTGCACTTTCATCTTGCCACATGCTCTGGTATTTGCACTTGTGTGCCGATGCAGGTATTATAGTAACCGAGTACCGCGACCATGCCATAGGATTGATGACCGAAAGCCATAATGGGGGCGGTGGTAAATTTATTGAAGTGCTGCTAAGCCCAATGGTAACAGTAGCTGAGGCAAGCATGGTAGACCGAACCAATGAGTTGCACAATGCAGCCCGAGAACGTTGTTTTATTGCAAACTCGTGCAATTTCCCTGTGGTACACCAGCCAGAATGTAGGTCGGTTTAGTTATACAACATTATAATATCCATCTGATCTTTGTATAGACTATTTAGTAGGCAACGACCCAAACCACAACACATGGACATCCAATGGTCCAAAGTCCAACTTTACTTTCCCTTTTTTGAGGGGTATACTATAGTTATTAAACCTGTCTTCATTATATACAAATTCTCCTTTAGCTATCTTGTATTTTTTCTTTGAAACTGGGTTCTTTTCTTCAAATACCATATATATACTATCCGAACTATTAATTATCACATTCTTTATTTTAGAAAAATCTAAAGTTGTTGAAACAGCCTTATACAAAGGGTTTGAGATAATCATAATTACATTCTCTCCATTTGTTCTTATCGTATAACGCAGTCCATAATTTTCACTTTTATACTCTTTTGTTAAACCCTTAATATATTTTTTTGCTGGTGGTATTATATAGTTGGTATCAGCATGGTCTGTTTTTCCCATTAGTATGGTATTGGCTTGTGTAGATATTAAATCCAAACTGACTAAATATTTTAGTTGCCTGCTTAATTTGCTCACATAGTTTTTATATAGTTTGGGGAAATTGGCTCGGTCATACCGGGCGGTGTCTTTGGTATTGTCCCACACATTGGGGTTTTCATCTTTTTGCCACATATCGTGCAGCCACCAAAACCAGATTCCGTTAGCCCCGTGTATGACAGAAGTATAAGCCTGAAACCAAAACCAATTCGCATTTTTGATACTGGTATCCAAATGGTAATTGTTCAAATACCCACTGCCATCGGCATACCAAGCATTTCCTATACCTATAACTTTATGTACATTATTACAATACTTTTTGGCATAATCAATTGATTTGTATTGACCCAAATAATGATATTGGTTAATAAATATGTTCTTATATTTTTCCCTGGTTTTTTTTATCCTGTTGCCCACGGGAGTATATGAACCTTCAAATACCACATCTTCTTTTTGGTCCATAAACTTTATATAATCCTGCGAATTAAATCCCGACCATTTATGGGTGACAGAATCATATATACTTTTATTATCGTCGTAAGAATTGTCGTTGATAGATTTGCTGTGTATGGCAGGCATGGTGATAAAGTGATGGTCAAAAACCTGATTAGTGGCAAGCAAGTTTCTGAAATAGTTTTTTGCCATCAATACATTTTCGGGCGGGGTCTCGCATTTACAATAATAAGGGAATTGCGAATTGAAACCATTACAGGTGGTGCTGCTTGCTTCAAATTCTGCCCACCCTGCAAAACCCTTGCAATCGTTGCCCCTGTGCTGCAAGTGGCAGTATTCGGCTTCTTCGGCTAAGTGATAGCCCCATACTGCATCTTTATACGGACTTTTTGAAAATATATTATCGAAATAACTATGATAGTCTATTCTATATAATCCTTTTTCTTCGGCACTTTCTTGTGGCAATACGCCAGACCCACATGCATCATATATATTTTCCCCCTTGCCATAGAAAGTGTCTTTTACCAGCGTAGGTTTAAAATAATAGCCCAAACCCACATGCATTTTCATGCCCATTTTTTTCGCCAACAACAACTCTTGTCTTAAATAATTTTCACGCATGCCCGATGAGCAAGCCTCGTAACGCACATACGTATTGAAACCATCCGCTGCAAGCACATTAAGAACACTGGAATAATAGCTGTCATTTACATAAGGTTCACTATAGGGCACATAACCCAAGCTATCGCTATAATACCACCCCAAGCTGGTGCCAAATATCCCTATCCTGAAATCATTGCCAGGGCTTTGTGCCTGTAATTGACAAGGCAGACCGCATAACATTATGACAATAAAACGTGATAATAAAAATAGTTTTTGCATTACTAATTTGCAAATATACTGAAATTTATACAGGTACCATTTAGGCAGTATTTTGAGTTTATTCTCGCATCGGTAAATAGATGAAGAAAGTATGTGGGGCAGCCTAATCCTTTATATCCTCCTCGTGTATTTTTTTATGCTTTGCTTTCAAGTTCTCCAATATATGTTTACCCTCATGATAAGCCCTAGATAAACTAGCACCTGAGTACAAATAACTCAATAATTTATCGTGGTTGATGGGCTTAAATACACATTTATATACCCCTGCTTCATTAATGGCATCCATCAAATGTTCATAATCGGCATAACCGGTAGCAAATATTCTAATAGTGCCTGGATATAAATTTGCGATATTTTTCATCACCTCTATTCCCGTCATTCCTTCCATCCTTTGGTCGCACACCACTACATCAAACCTCTGCCATTCCATCTTGAGTAAGGCTTCCACACCATTGATAGCAGTATGTACTTTAAAAAGTGTTCTATAATTGCCTACATAACTGGTTAGGTTACTTTCGTCATCGTCAACAAACAAAATTACTGGTAGGCTTTGCTCGTTTTTTGTCTCTTCAATGTGCTGTTTATCTGGGCTATGCCTTGTTGGTTCTTCTTGTATCATTTTTATTATAATTGGTTAAATTATCTTAACGGTTGTTTGAGATAAAAAGTTTTGCATTCAAAAAGTTCAAAATCGTTCTATCGAGCATTTGATATACAAGTTCAAAATCGTTCATATCACCATACCAGGGGTCTGGAACTTCTTGGTTTTCTGGTTTTGGGTCGTGTGCTCGCATTAACATAATTTGTGCAGAACCGCTGTTATCCCACATTTTTAAGATGTCTGCCAGGTTCTGTTTATCCATGGCAAATATATAATCAAAATTGTTAAAATCAGCTACTGAAAATTTGCATGCACGATGTGGAGCTTTAATGCCATATTCTTCAAGTTTTTGTAATGCCCGTTTGTCAAGCCTTTCACCCAGGTGGTTGCTTGATGTACCTGCACTGTCGCATAATATGTCCAAATCAAATTCCGCAGCATAATGTTGTAGAATAGCTTCTGCCATTGGCGAACGGCAAATGTTACCGAGGCACACAAATAAAACTTTGGTCATATTAAAATATCATGTAAAATTTGGTGGGAAATAAATTTTTTTTGGTTCAGTATATGGAACTGAAAATATGCCACCAAACCATCCAAAGCTTCTAGCCGTATTTGGTAAGGCTCTGTCAGTTCTTCCTGTTGTTCAATGGTGCTGTTTAGCAAATTATATACATACCTGCTTGCATTTACGGTTAGTTGCGGGTGTTCTTTCTTAACTATATTGGTAAATATTCCATCGAAAATATCCAGCATCAATAACTCATCCTGCTGCCACCCACCCTTAGGTTTAAAACCCATAAACATTGCTAGTTTTACCAGAAAATAGCAAGGCAAATTTGCGATATTTTGAACTCGGTTAATATATATAATACTGTTTTCCAAATGATCGAACAAGCTTTGGTCTATATGTTCCTTATATAATGTTTTCTGTAATACTTCACTGATAAATATGGATAAAGAATTTTTGCTAATTTCTCCATGAAGCCCCATTAATAAAGGGCTACAGTGCAATTCTTTGAGGGTAAGTAATTGTTGGTGGGGCTTTTTGTCAAAAATAATATCCACCAAATTGAGCGGCATAATATGGCTACTTTTAATAGCACCCTTACCTCTCCTCAAACCTTTCATCATAAACCCAAGCAAACCATGTTCGCGGGTAAAAATATTGCACACCACACTCGTTTCACTATAATTTACGTGACTGATGATAATGCCCCTAGATTTTTCGCTTGCCATTATAGTATCAAGTAGCTAGTATCAAGTTGTGAGTATATAGTATTAAACATTATATTCTTTGGGGTTAATATCTTCCACTCATATTTGCTATTGCCGGTACCAAATACTTACTACTTGATACTAGCTACTTGATACCTCCTTTATGCTGCTTTCACTAACTATATAATCGGGCCTATTTTTGGTCTGCATAAATAGTTTGCCCAAATATTCGCCAATAATGCCCAATATAATCAATTGTAAACCTCCTATAAACAATACACTCACAAGAATAGATGTCCACCCATCAACCACCCCATTTTTGAAAAAATAATTATATATAGCATACAGTGCATATATAAAACTGAAGAAGGAAATTATTACACCCAAAACAGTAGAAATATATAATGGTTTTACACTGAAAGATGTTATCCCATTGAGTGCAAAAAGGAACATTTTTCTGAATGTATATTTGGTAACGCCTGAATGACGTGCTTCGGGTTTGTATGCAATTTTATGTTTTTTGAAACCCATCCATACAATAAACCCACGTATAAATAGATTGCTCTCGCCCGTTCGGTTAATAATATTCGCTACTTTTCTATCCAACAATCTAAAATCTGCAGTGCCTTGCTCCATCTCTATATCGGCTAAGCGGCTGGTGAGTTTGTAAAAAAAGGAAGACGTTGTTCGTTTGAAAACCCCTACTTCTTGGGTATCGAGCCGTTGTGTATAAACTATATCATAACCTGCTTCCCATTTTTCTATCAGTTTCGGTATCATATAGGGTGGGTGCTGCATGTCGGCATCCATTGATATTACTGCATCGCCTCTTGAATAAGCCAAGCCGCACCGCAGTGCTTTCTGATGGCCAAAATTTCTGGAAAAGCTCAAGTAATGTATTTTACTATTCTGCTGATTAAGCTTTTTTAAATTCTCCAAAGTTGCATCACTACTTCCGTCATCCACAAAAATTAATTCGTAGTCATATTTCCCTTCCAGTTGTTCCACCACTTTGGTGGCCAACAAAACCACATTGTCCTGCTCATTATAAGAAGGGATTACAACTGATATTAATTTCATCTATATATATTCAACTTAAAATATAAAATAATAACTATAAAATATAAAATATTACTTAAGTCCCCATAAAAGTCCAAAGTTTACCCCTGCTGAGTTAAGAAAGGAACTCAATGGTTCCTTGGAATATTCACTCATCGTTCTTTGAAAATTTGGTTCAATCTTGAAAAACAAATTACTTATAAGGCGGTAATCTAAACCAACACCAAACAGCATACTATAATAGAGAGTCTTGCTCACTCCAGATTTGATAGCTGTTTGAGCTGTTTTTTCAGTACCCGTAAAATAAGCAGTAGAAACCGTTTTGGCAGCACCCAACAATACACCACCCGATACACCAGCGTTAATATAAAACAACCTGCGGCCTGAGGGCAAATTGATCCTCAATTTTACAGGCACTACCGCATAATCGTAACTAAATAAATTTTTTATTTGAGCCTGGCTCGTCGTTGAGTCGCTGCTCCAACCTTTACGTGTATAGTTAATACCCGTTTCAATACCAATTGGTCCAAATAATTGGTAGCGATAACTAACTCCGGTAGTAAAGCCCATTATTGCATTCTGCGGACTGCTTTGCACTTCTTTAAACAGCTTGTTAGCCGAATCGGTACTCAATAATGAACGGTAAGCATAATCAGGAGATAAGGTTATACCAATAGCGGATTTATAACCCTTTTTTTGTGCAGATAAATTCGTATATATTAGTAAATTTACTGCAAGTATGAATATATATTTCTTCATTTTAATAAAAATATTTATATATAAATTAATGGGCCATTTCTTTTTTTCTATTAGCCATTAGTTGTTCTATTTCGTCTATTTGTTTGGGTATTTGAGGCATCAAATCTACACATCCTGTTTCAGTTATCAAAACATTGTTTTCAATACGCACCCCAATTCCTTCTTCGGCTATATATATTCCGGGTTCTACGGTAAACACATTGCCCACTTCCATCTTCTCCCAACGCAAACCTGAATCGTGCACATCCAAACCTAAATGATGCGAAATACCATGCACACAATATTTTTTGTAAGCCAAAGGATTGCGAACTACTTCTTCGCTTTTCAGTAATCCAAGTTTGATACATTCTGCTGAAATATGTTTGCCGAATTCAATATGATATTCTTGTAACACCGTGCCTGGTTTTAAATATAATTTCATCGCGGTTTCTTGAAGACGCAATACTGCTTCGTAAACTTCACGCTGACGTTTACTAAATTTACCATTTACAGGAATGCAACGGGTAAGATCACTGTTATAGTTTGCGTATTCGCAACCTGTATCTACCAATAACAAATCTCCGTCTTTACAAGGTCTGTTATTTTCTATATAATGTAATACACATGCACTGCTGCCCGATGCTATGATAGGGTGAAACGCATGACCTGTTCCTGCATTTCTGATATACTCATGTATTAATTCTGCCTCTACTTCGTACTCCATTACACCAGGTTTTACAAAGTTTAATAATCTGCGGAAACCTTTGTTTGCAATTTCGATAGCATGTTTTATTTGCTCCACTTCAATAGCCGATTTTACCGCACGCAAACGATGCATAACAGGTGCTGCACGGTGGTATTTATGCAAAGGATATTGAGCCATAATATCTTTTGCCAAACGCTGTTGCTGATCTGCTACACGCATTGATGCACGATCGTGCTCGTTCAAATTCATATATACATTTTCAGCCAATACAATAGCGGGATGCAATTGTTGTTTGAACACATGGTTCCAATGTATAATATTAATTCCCGAAGTATGGTGTGCTTCGTCTTTGGTATATTTATGCCCTTCCCATACTTCTATAGTTTCATTGGTTTCACGCAAGTATAATACTTCCCTAAAATCTGGATTCGGACAATCGGGAAACAAAATGAGCATTGTTTCTTCCTGATCAATACCCGTGAGCCAAAGCAAATCACTGTTCTGTTTCCAGTTATGCGTTGCGTCTGCATTACGGGGCATCTCGTCATTGCTAGTAAATATAGCTATAGAACCGGGCAACATTTTAGAGCAAAACTTTCTACGGTTTTCTATATAGAATTCTTGGGGTAAGGGAGGATATTTCATTATTTTATATTTTACAATTATTATTTTTTATTTTGTGTTTGTCATCCTGAGTTTATCGAAGGGTAGACAAACTGGAGAGTGTTCTTCATGCCGTCTTCGATAAACTCAGACTGACATCTATTATAATGCTCCTTTCACAATATCAACAAAGCTGCGTGACTGGAGTGCTGCACCGCCTACTAGTCCACCATCGATATCTGTTTGTGAAAATAGTTCTTTTGCATTATCGGGTTTTACGCTGCCGCCATATAATATTCTGATTTGTGAGGCTATATCATTGCCATATTTTTCTGTCAACAAACTTCTGATAAATGCATGCACTTCTTGTGCTTGTGCGGTACTTGCATTAACGCCTGTACCTATTGCCCATACTGGCTCGTAAGCAATAACAGTTTTTGAAATTTGCTCGCCTGATAAATGGAACAAACCTTCTTTTACTTGTGAACCTATAATATCAAAATGTTTTTCTGCATTGCGTTCCTCTAAAGTTTCGCCACAACAATATATAGGCGATAAATGAGTGCCTAAAATAGCATCTACTTTTTTAGCAAGTATGGCATTGGTTTCATTATTATATAAACGACGTTCGCTATGCCCTGCCAAACAATATTTACAACCTACCGCAGCTACCATACTGGCTGAAATTTCACCCGTGTATGCACCTGAATTTTCGGTATGACAATTTTGAGCTCCGGTACTAATTTTACTACTGCCTTGGGTAAGTTGGCTTACCGCATTCAAATGTATATAAGTAGGAATTAAAACCACTTCAACATTGCCATTAATTTCATCGTTCACCATTCCAGTAATCTCGCTGGTTAATTCCAATCCTTCATGGAAATTCTTGTTCATTTTCCAATTGCCTGCTACTATTTTAGTTCTCATTTTTTATTATATTATAATGTTTTGTTGATATATATATTTCTGTTCTTGCTCCACCAATCTTTATTAATCTTACTTGCTAAAAAATCTACTTTCGTTTGTGATACATTTATTTTTGAAGTTAGCTCTTTATAACGGGCATAATCAAGAAAATCCTGCAAGTCATCAGTATTAATATTTGCTGGTATTCTAATAATTATTTCTTTGGATGTTCTTTCTATTTGCATGTGAATATTTTTTGATTCAAAATTAGTGATAAATTTTAAGCCACAACACCTTCTTTCAATTTTTCTGCATTTTCATGCACTTGCAATTGGTCTAATACCTCGTTGATATTTCCATCAACAAACGAGGGAAGATTATACATGGTATAGCCAATTCTATGATCGGTAACGCGGCCTTGGGGATAATTATAGGTTCTGATTTTTGCACTGCGGTCGCCAGTGGATACCATGGTTTTACGTTTTTTGGAAATCTCGTCCAACCATTTTTGATATTCTACTTCATATATTCTGGCACGCAAAACTTTAAGTGCTTTATCATAGTTTTTTATCTGCGATTTTTCATCTTGGCACTGTGCTACAATTCCTGTTGGAATATGTGTTAAACGAATGGCCGAATAAGTAGTGTTCACACTTTGTCCGCCAGGTCCTGATGAGCAAAAAGTATCTTTACGAATATCCGATTCTTTCACATCCACATCTATTTCATCTACTTGGGGAAGCACTACAACACTCACCGCAGAAGTGTGTATGCGTCCCTGTGTTTCGGTAGCAGGCACACGTTGCACCCGGTGTACGCCCGATTCATATTTTAAGATACCATAAGCATGGTCGCCCGTTACCTCAAAAGTAACTTTGCTATAGCCGCCTGATGAGCCATAATTGGTGTCCATCACTTCTGCCTTAAATCCTGCGGTATCGCAGTAGCGTAGATACATACGCAACAGGTCGCCCACAAATATGCATGCCTCATCGCCACCAGTTCCAGCCCTTATTTCCATAATGGCATTTTTTTCATCGGTTGGGTCTTCAGGAATTAACATATCGCGGACCTTTTCTTCCAATGGAACACGTTTGGCTTCCAGTTCTTCCAGCTCAACTTTGGCCATATCGCGGAAGTCCGCGTCTTTTTCAGTTGTAAGTATGTGCCTGCTACTGTCAATATTGTCCATCAAGTTTTTATACTCGTGATAGGCTGTTACAAATTTTTCGAGACTGCGGTATTCCTTGTTCAACTGTGCAAAACGTTTCATATCCGACATCACATCGGGCTCCCCCAATAGGCCTTCTACCTCTTGGCGACGTTGAGCAATAGCTTCCAGTTTTTCTAACATAGTTGGATGTTCTAAATAAATAAAGGTGCGAATTTACGATTTTGTTGCGGAGTGACCATAAAAGTTTGGAAGAAAATCCCAAAGGTTCTTTGCCCACAAGTCAATAGAAGCAGTAAAGCGGCTATTTCCCCCGTACCGGCTTAAAAAATACCCCGGCAACTTTCCGCTTGTCATCGTCCCGCATTTTTTTGATATAATATATTTTATACGGTTTCGACTCGGCTTGCGATTCGTAATATTTAATTTTTAGATTTCGGGAATATATAATAGCGACCAATTCATTTTTGGCGAAAATCAATACCACTCTTTTGCCTGGATGTATAATATCTACAGGGTATTCATCAATTGCAAAGGATATGTAGTTGCTGTCAATATTCCATTTGTAATAATTATTTTCTACAATATGTTTTTGCAAATCGGTATATACATATTCTTTCTTTTGCTTGTTCAAAAACGTAGTGAGTTTGAACTCGATGGAACTTTCATTCAATACCACAAAATCATTGATAAACCCAAAAAGTTCTATCATAATTCTGCCATTGCTATCGCTGCGTGTAAACCTTTCGGGCGACATAATTTGAAGCGTTTTGCCTATTTCATTTCCAACACTGTCGTAAAATTTTGCATTGGCTTTGATGCTTTCGTCATTGGCCATACTATCGGCAAACCAAGCACGAACACGTATTTTTATTTTCTTTTTTACAGGATTGGGCGAAGTTTCGATGAAGGTGCCTTGCTTTAAATAGAATATAGAACTATATTGGGCCAAGTCCTGCACCTCACAGGGGAACCTTGTCACTTCTGCATTTGCTACATTGCAAATACCACAAATAAATAAACATATATATATATAAAATCTCATGCTATAGGATAAAATTGAAGTCAAATGTACAAAAGATAGACCACAATATTTATACAAATCAACAGAATTGGAAATTAACTTTTAACTCTTTGTGCCAATTACTTCCCAAGTATGGTCGCCCAATAATTTTACTTGTGCTATATGTTGTTTGTACGGAAAATTCCTACCCCATTCTTTAGGACCAACCATGCTCAATAACTTCACACCATTGTTTTTTTCGTACAGATGATATACACCCATTATCTTAGGTGTGAACCGCATCTCGGCTTGGTATATTTGGTGCGATATTTCTACACGTTCCTCAATCTGATGCACCTGTTTCATAATAAGCTCGGCTTGCTCCCTCAGTAAATCTATTTCCTGATTGGCATAATGGTTCATCGCTTCAACAGCTACTGAGGTTATTTTGCCTTTGTCCTCAGGCCTTATCAATGCTGAACCAACGTGCAAAGGGATGGGCGATAAGGATTGGTTGGGTACAGGGGTTTCGTCTTCCATAATTACTTCAACTACAATCTTGCACAAAATGTTTTGAAAGATAAAAAAATATTGTGCAAGATGAAGTATTATTTTTGCAATCTGATGGATTATCACTTATTAAACAAACTACCCGTATGGTGTAAAAACGAAGGTGTTGATTTTGCCATTGTGTGTGGGGGATCACGTTCAGCCCCGCTTACCCTAAGTTTGAGTGGATATAATCATATCAAATGTATTGCGGCCAACGATGAACGTTCAGCAGGTTTTATGGCACTGGGTATTGCAAAAGCTACACAAAAACCAGTTATAATTGTAACCACATCAGGCAGTGCCGTTGCAAATTTATATCCGGCAGTGGTGGAAGCATTTTATCAAAATATCCCTTTGCTCATTTTTACTGCCGACCGAGAACCATTCGCATCAGAGCATTTCGATGGACAAGCCATAGAACAACAATATATATTTGGTAAGCATGTAAAAGGTTTTTTTCAAATGCCTGTGAATATTTCAGATCCTGTAATATTTCAATATAATATACACGAAGCATTTAAAATATTGTATTCAGAAATACCCGGCCCAATTCATATCAATTTCCCATTCCAGGAACCTTTCTATCCATCAAGTTATCCATTTGTATATGATGAATCAATTGCAAATAAGAGTACATTAAATAATCCTCATGACACGCCCCTCCCCTCAGGGGAGGCTGGGAGGGGCCTAAAACCTATTTGGAACACCACATCCAAAAAACTAATCATCTGTGGTTTTGATTCAGGCAGATATTATGATACGGAACAGATAAATCAATTTGCCAAACATCACCAAATACCTATTATAGCTGATATCACAAGCAATATACAAACAAGTTTGTATCATACAGATTTGCTCATCAGAAATATACCGGACCAAGATTTATTTAAACCTGATTTGGTGATTACCATTGGCGGAAATCACACTTCAAAAGTACTGAAACAATATATACAATCTGCTGCTGCTCCCCATCATTGGTATATCAGTCCGTTTGCTATAGCACACGATTTTTTTAAAGTTCCAACTGTCAATATTATTACAAAAGATTTTTTGAACTGCAATGATTTTGATTCAGGAGCAGTCGGATTAAATGCTGAACAACAAACGTATTATAATACCTGGCAGAATCACAACAACAAAGGAAAAGAAATATTTGATACATTTTCAAAATCTATAGGATATCACGAACTTGGTGTTATAAAAAGTATGATGGAAAATATCCCTGTGGGCTCGGTGGTTCACCTAGCAAATAGCATGGCGGTGAGATGGGCAAATATAATAGGAAATAAAAATAATTTGGAAATTTACTGTAACCGTGGCACCAGTGGTATTGATGGATGTACCTCAACAGCCCTAGGCATGGCCATAGCACAGCCACACAAGCAACATTTTTTGATTACGGGCGATATGGCTTTTCAATATGATTGCAATGCATTCTTCAATAATGATATTCCCGATAATCTGACCATCCTTATTTTGAACAACCACGGCGGCAATATATTTAAACTGATTGAAGGCCCAACTGCAGAGATGCCTATAGAAAAATATTTCGCTAACAAACATGGCCTGAGTTTTGAATACCTAGCAAAACATTTTAGAGCAGATTACGTAAACCTAAATGGTAATCTTGAGCTAGAAATATTTTTACAACGTAAATTTGAAAAGATTAACATAGCCGAGCTTATTTTTTCTGACGAAAACTATATAACTGTATTTGACCAATATAAGAACTTAAAATTTTGACAAAAAGCATAAAATATATATTCACTTTTCTACTCCTCATAGGGTTGGTGGTTCTTTTTGCCAATTTTAAAATGGAACAACCAAAGGCAACAAACACTACCTATTGCCCATCGACAGCAGACACCGTATTGTATCGAATGATTATGAAATACCGCGGAAGTTTGGGGCTCGACACCATTTCTTTGTCAAACTCTCTTTGCTACGTATCCTTTAGCCATACCTTAGATTTGCAAATGTTCAACCCTAACAAACCGCCATGCAATTTACATAGCTGGAGCAATAATGGTATTTGGACAAGCTGCTGCTATACCCCCGACCACAGAAAAGCAAGCTGCATGTGGGACAAGCCCCGCGAAATGACCAGTTACAAGGGTGATGGTTTTGAAATTGCCACCTTTTACTCAGCCGGAATGACCCCACAAATAGCCTTGGCAGCTTGGCAAAAAAGCACAAGGCATAATGAAGTGATTGTAAACAAAGGCATTTGGAAGGCTATGAAATGGCGGGCTATTGGCGTTTCAATATATGATAATTATGCAGTGGTGTGGTTTGGCACTGAGCGTGACCCCGATAACTCGCCTAGGTGTAAGTAACAAATAGTTCACTTAAATGCTTGTTATTTGTATTTTCAAATAATACTTGATGGAAGATTATATCATCCCCATTATTCTCACAAATATTATAATAGTAATTATATGCTATTATTTTGCATTACTGCCTGCCCGCAAAGGCTTTAGGATATTGATGTATCACCATATCAAGCCAAATGAAAATAATGGACTTTGTGTATCCGCTCAAATATTTGAACAACATTTGTCATATCTCAAACAAAATAATTATCATATCATTTCGGGTAATGATTTATATACCTTGCTGAAAAGTAAAAGCAAGCTGCCCGAACGTTCTGTATTAATCACTTTCGATGATGCTTATCAGAATTTTGTGGAGCACGCTTTGCCCATTTTGAATAACAATAAAATGCCTGCTATGGTATTTGTACCCACAGCATATATAGGTGGCATAAACGAATGGGACCAAGGGCAAGAACCTTTGATGAATGTGGATACACTTAAATTATTGCCCACCAATATTGACCTTGCTTTGCATTGCCACAAACATATCAACTATGGAACATCCATGCTCAACTTGGTAGAAGATGATATTGTTTTAGCGGAAAGAACATTAGATGGTTTGCAGATAAAATATCTTCCTTTTCTGGCTTATCCATACGGTGCTTTCCCTCGAAGGAAAAAAACTTTTGGTTTGCTCAAAAGCATAATGAAATCTAGAAAAATAGTTGCTGCATTTCGCATCGGCAACAAAATAAATCCGCTGAAACCCAAACCCAAATACTTGTTAAAACGCCTTGATATAAGAGGGGACGAAAACTTTTTAGCTTTTAAACGGAAAATAAAATACGGCAAGGTCTAAACAAATTTTGAGTTAGTTCAAGGCTTTCTCCTATATATTAACTACTTTTGCACCCCGAAAATATATAAATAATATGAGCGAAAACATCACATTTACCATGATCAAACCTGATGCAGTAAGCAACGGGCACACAGGCAAAATTATTGACCACATCATCAATGCTGGATTCAAAATCAAAGCAATGAAATATTTGTGGCTAACCAAAGAACAAGCCGGACAGTTTTATGCCGTGCATAGCGAACGCCCTTTCTACAACGACCTTGTTAGCTTTATGAGCAGTGGACCAATTGTGGCTGCTGTACTAGAAAAATCTAATGCTGTTGCCGATTTCCGTACCATTATTGGTGCTACCGATCCGCAAAAAGCTGATGCAGGAACTATTCGTCAATTATACGCAAAATCGATTGATGCCAATGCAGTTCACGGAAGCGACAGCGACGAGAATGCAGGCATCGAATCAAGCTTCTTTTTCAATAGCTTCGAGCGTTTCTAAATCGGCCCACTTGCCCGATGGATTGTATGATAAATGTCCATCTTGCAACTGAAGTGGCGATAAAAGATTATTAGTATATAAAAGTCCCGTGCCCAATCCTTGTGGTATAGGGTTTTTGTATTTACTGGCCCACTGTGCAATCGCATTCAGCCCGATATTTGACTCTAATGCTGACGTGGCCCACCAACCTTTACAATATTTTTCTGCGAGTTTGACCCAATGGTCGCTAATGTTAAATCCGCCCAGTAAAGTTGGTTTGAGTATTATATAATGTGGTTTAATTTTTTTGAGCATCAGTTCACCACTATTATATACTTTTATACCGATTAATTCTTCGTCGAGGGCAATATCAATGGGCGTTTTGCTTACCAGTTCTTCCATCAAATCCCATTGACCCGCTTTAATGGGTTGTTCTATACTGTGTATATCAAATCGTTTTAATTCTTTTAGTTTTTCTATAGCCTCTGTATTTGCAAAAGCTCCATTTGCATCCAATCGAATCGTGATTTTCCAACTATTATAATACTTTCTCAATTGTTCAATCATTCTACATTCTTCATCAAAATCCAATGAACCTACTTTGAATTTAATGGTAGTAAATCCTTGTTCTACTTTTTTCAAAGCCTCGTCCAACATGGTTTTGCTGTCGGTCATCCAAACCAATCCGTTTGTTTCTATGGGTTTGTTTGAGGAAGTGAAAGCCGTATCATATATAATATGTTTTCCGCCATGAGTATAATCATTCAATGCTGTTTCAAAAGCAAACTTTACAGAAGGGAAATCATCTAAAGGAATATCTAAAATTGGAACACCATCATTATAATGTTCTTTCAGAATTTTTAAACCATCTTTTACAGTATTATAGTCCGTACTCAAACCTTTGAGTGGAGCAGCTTCGCCAATCCCAGTCTTTACACCGTCGGAAATTTGTATATAATATACCTGATGAAAATCCATACTCCCCCGACTTGTGGTAGCAGGTTTTATAAATTGTAATTTGTATGAGAATATTTGGAGTTTCATTTCCCCATTTTCTCATTATTAAAATCCTGTGATTTTCCTTTGGGAATACTTAAGTTTTTCCAACTTGTATTTTTAATATGTTTAGCCAAAAATACCATTTGACCAATGTGATAGGAGTAATGTGCCAACTGTCTGTTAATGGCTTCCATCAAGGTATGAGCCTCCTTTCTGATATATATAGTTTTCTGCAAATCATCTGGAGTCAGACTTTCCATTGTATTGAAAAAAACTGCCCATCCTTTCTCCCAATAAATTATAAGTTCTTCTTGGCTTATATCATCCTGCTCAAATTCCAAATCACGGTTTCTATCCGGTTTCTCACCATCGGTAGTCAGAAAATCTGTCCAACGACTTATCATATTTCCCGCCAAATGACGCATAATAATCGCCATAGAATTCGACTCCGGATCGGGCAGATAAAATAATTCCTTTTCATCCAACTGCTGTATAGCTTTTTCTGCTAAAGTTTTGTATTGTTTGAATACGGATATAATGTTTGGGAGATATTGTGTTTGCATAATAGTAGCTGGCTTCGGCTCCGCTCAGCCAGCGGGGTAGTTATATGTAATTATGTTTTGTATTATATATATATTTGTTCGCGTTAGCCCCCGTATCCCGTCCCGATAGCTATCGGGACCTGAATCCCTATTTGTCCGCGTCAGCCCCCCGTATCCTGAATCCCGATTCCCGAATCCCTTTTTGTCCGCGTCAGCCTCCTTATCCCTTACTCCTTATCCCTTCTTCTTCCCCCACCAACATCTCTTTCAATTTCCCCACAACGATATCAACTTCTTCTTTCGTGTTTTGTCTGCCAAATGAGAAACGTACCGAACTGCAATCCTCAGGCACACCAATAGCTGCAAGCACGTGTGAGCCTACATTACTGCCGCTGCTGCAAGCACTACCACCACTGCATGAGATGCCTTCTATATCCAATTTAAAAAGCATCATCTCACTAATAGGACTTGGAGGAAAACAGACATTTAAAACAGTATATAAACTTCTGCCTTCTGGGTCACCATTAAATTTCACGCCAGGAATTTCTTCCTTTACACGTTTCATCATATAATCTTTGATACTTTGTATTTGTGCTCTTTCGTGTTCCATTTCGGTATAGGCAATCTCTAATGCTTTTGCCAATCCAACGATACCATATACATTCTCTGTACCACCACGCATATTGCGTTCTTGGGCACCACCAGTAATGAGTGGATTAATTTTTAATCGGTTGTTTATATATATAAATCCAACACCTTTGGGACCATTAAATTTGTGTGCGGCACAGGCTATAAAATCAATTTTTGTTTCTTGCAAATCCAATGGGAAATGACCAATGGTTTGTACCGTATCACAGTGAAAAATGGCATTATATTGTAAACATAATTGTGATACTTTATCTAAGTCTATCATATTCCCCAGCTCGTTGTTTGCATGCATCAACGATACCAATGCTCCGGGGTATTGTTTTAATAGTTCTTCTAAATGATTAATATCTATATGCCCGTTGGGAAATAAGTTTACAAAATGTAATTGTATTTTTCCTTTTTTATCGAGCTCTTCTAATGTATGTAATACTGCGTGATGCTCAATTTTGCTGCTGATGGCGTGCTTCACACCGTGATCTTCCACACTACATCGCAAAGCCATATTATCAGCTTCGGTACCGCCTGAAGTGAAAAATATTTCTCCTGGAGTAACATGCAAAATATTCGCTACTTTTTTGCGGGCTTCTTCCAATAATGTTTTTACCTGCCTACCATGTGCATGCGTAGATGAAGGATTGCCATAATGTTCGGCCATAGCTTCAGCCATCACTTTCACCACATCGGGATGGATGGGCGTGGTAGCGGCATTGTCAAAATAAATTGGGTTCATTTTTTTGATTTTTTATTGGAAGTTTTCAATGACTGATAACCTATTAATTTATATATAAGTTTGGCCATTGTATATTCAGTTAATATATTATTTTTTGCGGGGGCAATTTCTACTACGTCAAATCCTACAACGTCGTTTTGTGCAAAAAGTTGTTTCAAGAATATAATAGTTTCGTTCCATAACAATCCGTTAGGCTCAGCAGTACCAACCGCGGGAACGATACTCGGGTCAAACCCATCCGCATCAATTGTTAAATATACAGGGCCTGAAATTCCTTTCAACGCATCGGCTTGCCAGTTATTATTATTTCTGATTTGATGGGCGTAAAAAGTAGTTATATTTTTTGAGCTTTTAATCAAATTAGCTTCTTCTATACATTGTGCACGAATTCCTAATTGCACCAAGTTCACTCCAAGTTCATGTACTCTTGCCATTACCGATGCATGAGAGAATTTATTGTTGCCGTAGCTATCTCGCAAGTCGCTGTGGGCATCGATTTGCACCACGGTGAGTTTGGGATATTTTTTCAAAAATGCTTTCACAAAACCTAAAGTAACTGTATGTTCAGCACCTAATGAAACTATATATTTCCCATCATCCAAAAGTTTGCTGGTTTCTGCTTCTATATAATCAACCGCTTTCTTGTTGGTTTTGTTTTTAAAGTCCAAAGGTTTTACGGTGCAGATACCGCCAATCTTTATATAGTTTTCTTGGTCCAACTCCTCATCATACAATTCCACAAACTGTGATGCCTTCACCATAGCCGCAGGACCTTTGTCAGAGCCACTGAGGTAGCTGCTCGTGTATTCATAGGGAACTTGTTGAATAACTACTTTGCTATTCTCATAACTATATAATTTTTCATCCTCAATAGCCAAAAAATTGTCCTTCGTTTTCAAATATTTCATCGTGATGCAAAATTAAGGGGAGAAAGGGAATATATAGCAGTCTAACAAAGTCCCTTAGAGAATGCTGCTAAGTTAAGGATTTTCTATTGCCCCGACTTTTAAGTCGGGGTATAAAAACAGCAAGTACTCGGCTTTAGCCACATAAACAATGCGGCTAAAGCCGAGTACTTACTCCAATTAAACCGTTGGCTGAAGCCAACGGCAATAGATGCTTCTTTACTAGTGTCTCACTTAACTGGGTCATGCCCATGTCCACCCCACCAAGGGTTGCACCGCCATATCCGTTTCAAGGTCATCCACCCACCTTTTAGTGGGCCATACTTTTTTATTGCTTCAACTCCATATTGCGAACACGTCGGCGTATACCTACACGCACTGGGTAGCAAGGGCGATAGGGTATACTGATATATTTTTATCAGCCCAATAAACAGTAGTGACAGCGGGTTACGCATATTATATATTTTCAGAATTGGGACTATATGTTTTTAACAAATGGTCAATCAGCAAATCTAGTTTCTGCTGCACGTCCACCAAAGTAATATCAGCATTTCCATTAAAAAACAACGCTACATGTGCATCCTGTTTTTTCTCCTCCAGCAAAGGTTGCAGCTTATGTTTGCTCATCCGCCAGGCCTCTTTCAATAATCGTTTTTTATAATTACGATGAACTGCCTTCTTAATATTTTTCTTCGGAACCACAGGCAAAAACTTCGAACAAGGCTCCTCCTCAGTCACCATAAAATTCACCGCCATCCTCAATGGAAACTCCTTCGCACTATAATCATTCCTCCCCGTAAACAGCTTCGTAATATGACTCTCTCTGCAAAGTCGTTCGTGTTTTTTAAAAGTATATAGCTGCTTGTCCATCAAATATCGCAAAGGTAGTGCATTCACCTCACCCCGACGTTGCTTCGCTCGTCACCCCTCTCCGAAGGAAAGGGGTGACGAACCAAAGTTCGAACAGAGCTTAGCGTCGAGCGAAGCCCCCTCTCCACCCGGAGAGGGGAAGTTCTGCTTGCAGAACCGGGGTGAGGTCATAAAAAAAGCCGACTCATCGCCGGCTTCCTCATATTAAAAATGTTTTCTATTAACGTTTATGGCGTGGCTCATCGCTCACGGTAAGTTTGTGGCGACCCTTAGCTCTGCGAGCTGCCAATACCCTGCGTCCGTTCTTGGTGGACATGCGTTCCATAAATCCGTGTTTGTTCTTTCTTTTGCGTTGCGATGGTTGGAATGTGCGTTTCATTTTGTAATGCTTTGTTTAAAAGGAGTGCAAAAGTAGGCAGATTTTTCCTACCTCGCAAATATTTTTCAAAATTAGGTTTAGACGACTGTAAATTTGCCCCTCGAAAAAGTAATCAGTAAACAGTAGTCAGTAATCAGTGACGCACTGGGCAAGCACACGATGCGATAGCAACTGACTACTATTTACTGACCACTGACTACTAATCAATAAATTTTGGCCATACTCATTAAGTCTCCCGAACAAATAGAAGGCATCCGCAAGGCCAGCATTCTCACTTACGAAACCATTAAATATTTGGGGCAGTTTGCACAAGCAGGCACCACCACTGCCGAGATTGATAAAAAATGCCGCGAGTACGTGAACGACCACGGAGCAAAATCTGCATCCCTCGGTTATCGTGGTTTCCCCGCCTCATGCTGTACTTCTGTTAACGATGTTATTTGCCACGGCGTTCCCGGACCTTATGAACTGAGAGATGGCGATATATTAAACATTGATGTGGCACTCATCGTAAACGGTTACTATGGCGACTCATGCCGCATGTACGAAGTGGGCCATTGCAGCGACTATGCAAAAAGACTCATTGCCGTTGCCAAAGAATGCCTCAGCATCGGCATCATGCAGTGCAACCCGGGCAACCGCCTCAGCAATATAGGTTACGAAATAAACCGCTATGCCACCTCACAAGGATGCACCGTAGTATATGAATTTTGTGGACACGGCGTAGGAATTAAATACCACGAAGACCCCGAAGTAAACCATGCCGAACACGAACGCAACAAAGGCCCAGTACTACAACCCGGAATGATTTTCACCATCGAACCCATGATAAACGCCGGCAAGGCCCGCAGTAAAGTAGACCGCAAAGATGGTTGGACCGCCCGCACCATCGACGGCAAACTATCTGCCCAGTTCGAGCATACCATATTGATTACCGATACTATTCCTGATGTGCTGACAGATGGGTATGGGGAGTTTAAGAAGCCGTAATTATCAATCGCTGCCCTTTGTCTGAATCACGGATTAAGCGGATTAAAGGATTTCACGGATTATGCCCTAAACTTCTAAAATCATCATTCGTTAATCCTTGTTCTTAAATCTTTATGCTCCGGTCTTTATACTTACTACTATATACTTTATACCAATTAGGGCATGCCCCACGAAGCGTGAGTCGGGCCATACGCCTTACTGCGTGCCGGCTACTGTCCCTCATGCGGCTTACGCGATATAGCAAATACTACCTACTAAACCCCGGAATAACAACCCTACTAACACTCCAACAATCATACTCCAATTTCATTTCAAGATTTACATTGCCTTCGAATATTTGCGAAGTAGTTTTTGATTCATATTTTATTTTACCTTCCAAGGTAGCAGTTTCAGTTTCCATATCAAAACTAGCCGAGTTAATTTCCCATTTATGCAGTTCTAGTTTGCTATGCTCATTTTGAAATGCTTCTATAATGGGTTTAAATTGTTCTTGGTCATACAAATTTTCATTATAATAAACCTCTGAAGCTAAAATTACACTATTCATAAAATGATCCCACTTTTTGGTAATGAGGGACTCAATAAACTCATCGGCTCTTGCACGAATATCATAATCGTGATTGGGGTGAAATTCTTCATAAATAAAACAGTGCATCATTCCCTCAATCCGCATATCGTCCATTTCATGTTCAAATAATTCTTCGGTAATAAACTTATAAATTACTTCCTCATCATATTCACAAATGGTATCCAGGTTTATTCCGTTTTTTTGCAAAACTTCAATCATGGTATCAAGCTCTTGGGTAAGCTCTTCTTCAGTAAGTTCATCCGCCTTTTTAAAAGGAGGTTTACCAATAAAATCATATAGTTTTACCAGCTTGTTTTCGGCATGTTGTTTCTCAAAATTATATATATAGTTGAGCCAATCGTTCTGCATTTTATCATCCAGCGGATTTTTCATTTTCTCCATGCCAAACTCTGCCTGCAGTTTCAGTTTCAGCAGTTCATTTTCTGCCCGTAGTTTTTCTTCCGGTGGCAGGTTTTTAAAATCGTCTTTTTCTTCCATAACGCATATTTTATTAATTTAAAAAAGGTGGTATCTCAATTCATCAGCAGTAGTATGTTCCAAAATGGAACCAACCACTTTCTTTTTCATGATCAATACCAAACTTCAAAAATAAGACATTAGCAAATACGATTTGCTAATGTGCAATAAAATTGGAAAAGGTGTGGGTATGTTGAGTGCTATCACTGATGTGTTGACTGACGGTATGGGGAGTTTCCTAAGCCTTGATTGGGATACCTGCCCCTGCTTCAAAATAATTGGTAATAGTAGCACCATCGAAATTGGCTACTCAAGATATGTATTTACAAGTTGTGCTTCTTGCATGATTATTTGGTGAAGTGAGACCAGAATGCGAAGTTGAAATTGAGGGGGCTATAGAACTACTCAGCCTAAGACTCCCCCTGAGGGGAAGACTTAAAAGGGCCTGAATCAAAATGCGAAGTTGACGTTAATACTTTATTCTTCTTTAGGACCCCCTATTTTACACCTATTTCGTCCTGCAAGTTTGATTCATAATACTCTACTCTACCTTGTAAGTATCTTTGAAATGCAGAATGCAGGTTGTCATCTTTCTCATAATAATCACCATAGCAATAAAAATGAATAAAGTTAAGAATATCTAAGATTTTTTCTTTGGAGAATGTCGTGCTAACTATATTTTTGATTGGTATTATTAATAATTCTAATTCTTCTTCAGTTGTATCATCCAAATTTAGTTTAGGTCGAAAATATTGAAAGTTTAATAATTCATAAACCACTAGTCCTAAATTCTTAGTATACGATTTAAACAAAGATTTTTTTCCTTTAATATGCTCATCAATCTTAAGTTCAAAAACTAGTAATTCACAGTCGTGTTTTTCGATCAATATTTTTTTAAGTTCTTTCAAAAGTTTTGTACCACAATATTTACCCACATCATTGAATGATTTTGTCTTACCAAAATATCCGATTATTCCATATTTTTTTTGAGGATAGAAGAAACACGCAATAAATCCGACTATTTTATCTTGGTACTTAGCTACCAAAATTATATTATCAGCAGTAACATGTTTTTTGCTATTTTGAATGTCTTCAAGCACTTCAAGCAGTTCTCCTGATGTGTAATTGCTGCCATCAAAAGGAAATGTTTCATCATACAAGTCGATAAAATCTTGAATTTCTTTAGGACTATTAATATTGAGCCTACTTATTCTAATTTGTAATTCTTTCAATTTGCCAGGCAATACGAAGTCAATTAGGGATCCAAAAAACTTTATTAATAGATTGTACATATTTTAGTTTGTTTTAATTTTTAGCCGCAATTCGAATTTCCTCATTTATTATATTATTCATAAAGTTCATAAAATCTTTGTCCCACTCGTCGCCAGTTAATTCCCATGCCTTAATAAAGTTTTCTTGCTTTACGTAGCCTTTAATATAACTAACCCAACCTTCCCATCTTTTAAGCTTTATAATATTTGTTTGATCTTTATAGTAATGATAAGCACTTTCTAAATACGCAAATAATATTTCAAATGCAATAAGTTCTTTTTTTTCTTTTTCGGAATAATCTTTATTATGATATGTAATATCGTATAATTCTAATTCTGGATTTGAGAAACAAATTTTCAAATAGTCTACATATAAAGAATGACTAACAAAAAGTGCTTCCTTTTCCTTAAGCCTTCTATCCATTCTTTTATCTTTAAAATAAAGAAAGATCGCTAATGGGATTCCAATAATTGTAGCAATATATGATATTAGTTCAAACCAGTTTTTAGAATCTTCAAATGTCATAATTGTAGCATTTTAAATAATTAAAACGATAATTTGTTATTACTATTGTATTTTTACTTCAGAAATAATTTCTGCTCTAGTACCATACAAAAAGAAGTGAAGTTTTATGTGATATTCCTTTTTAATATCTATATTTTGTTTATTATTATCTAATAAAAAATACTTGTTTAGAATCGATATGTAAGCTACCTTTCTTCCTTTATTATTAAATTTAATACTAGCAGAAAATACTACCACTTCGTTAGAGTCGGTCTCTTTCCATTCTTGATGAAAATCAGGATTAAAATAATTAAATTTATCATGAATATTACCTAGAAATTTTTCACCATAATTAAAATTTTTATTATAAGATTCTGCTATAAAATTGAAATAGTTAAAGCGTAGATTATCTGATTCTTCTAATTCGGGATTACGTCTAACTAAATCAAAAAACTTCATTCTATAATTAGCGATATTTAAATTTCTGCCATAAAATTTAAGTAATAATTTAAGCACATCTTTATAGTCTGAATAATACTCAAGTTGCTCTAAGTACTCTTCACATTTAAGATGATTCCCTTTTACCATATAATAGTTGAACATTAAAACTAAAGCATAGGGTCTAGTACCAAGTTCATTATAATATTCTTGCAAATGATTCATATAATCTTCTTCGTTTTGATTAAAATGATATTTGTTAATATATTTATTTTTTATTTCATAAATTCGGTGTGAATTTTCAAAAACGGTATGGGTGGCAGCGTCAATTAATTCTTCTATTGAAATTTTAGTTTGTAGAATTTCTTCATCAATTAAATTAACATTTTCAAGATACCACATTTCTAAATAAATCCTATCTACATAACTGTATGAGGAGCAAGGGTCAGAAATCCTTTTAATTTCTAATAACTCTCTTGCCTCATTTAAATACCTGAATGTTTTATTTAGCTCTACTTTTTCTATCTTAAAATATATTTTCGCTAGTTCAAAATTTAAAACACCTCGTCTGTGAATGAGTCTGTGATTTCTTTTTTCAGATAAAGCTTCCGCATAAATTATTTTTGCAATTGCTTCATTTAGTGCCTTTTCTGTTCCTCTGTTTTGAAGATTCATTGCATAGTGTAATAGGAAATAGGGGTCCTCTGAAAGCTGAGCATCTGCTAAATCATATAACCTGTTAAGTTTCGCAGCTGGCAGCTTTTTGTACTGCCATATTGCTTTTAATAGATTGACTAATAATTGAGAATTTTTGGAACCAGAGATAAGATGAGTTACTATATCTTGATAATGCTTGTATTGTGCGTCTTCATTTGGAACTATTATATCTATTAGAGACTCGGAAATTAAAGGATGCTTAGTTCTAAAATACAAATCTGGATTTGTTCCAACTGAAGTAGTTTCTTCTTGAATAAGTATACCTTTCCCTTGAACTTCAATAACATCCTTTCTAAATTCATCCCAATCTTTAGATACAATATTTCTAAGCAGCGAAGCAGGCATCAAAATTTTGAATTGATATAAAAAAGATGTGTACAAAAAAGCTCTTTTCGCAATATTCCCAAGTTCATTGTATGCCTCATAAAGATCCTCAACATGCTTATTTCCAGAAACTGTTTGCCACAAAATCAAATAGGAATCACCATCATAATCATGCATTATTCTATTGACAAGTTCTTGCTTTTCTCCTATATCACGGTATTCTCGTAATCCTGCCCTCTTAAGTTTCTCTACCAATTCTTCCGTTTCTTCGAGAGAAAATTTTGAATCTATATTTATTGCGTATGCATTTTTAAAATCTTTATTTACTCTATTTATCTCTAATATATTTTCACGTATGGAAGTAATGAAAATAATTTCATATTCGCTTGAGCCATCAATTGTAAGACGGTTACGTAACTCCATTAAAGATTTAAAAGTTGTGTTAACCTCTATTGCATTTACGTAAATGAATATTCTACTTGCATTTGTCTTAGAAAATAATTCTTTTAGATCTGGCACTTGTAGGGAATAAGGGTCAATAATTTCAAATGCGACTGTTTTACTTAACTCATCTGAATGAATAAAAGAATTAATTAACCTATACGCAAAAGTTGATTTCCCAGACCCAAACGTGCCGACAAGAAAAAAGATTGGTATTAAACGTGAAGACGTTTCACCAATTTTTTCATTAATTTTCTTAATTGTATCATCAATTTTCTTTTTATGTACTACATCATAATTTTTATTTATTATGGCATAATCGGGTTCTTCCCCTTTATAAAACTGAGCATCTGAAATATTCCTGGCTTTATAAAAATCATCTAACTGAACTATATTCCCATCTAATCTTTTATTTACATGAGTTGATAAAATTATATTGGAATTTGCGGGCGTATGAAATGCTAGATTTCTGTATGCTTTAAATGATGATGCATTACTTTCTTCCCATTCTTTAAATTTGTTTAAAAACTCGCTCATCGTAGCTTTGATTACACAAATTTTTTTCTCTGCATATACAGGCAACATAGCATCATTTATATAGGGGTCAACAGTATAAAATACCCTTCTATCCCTAAATTTATACGAATCGATTCTTTCAATTAACTTTGCTGCAAAAGGATCTGAATAAGAATAGCCTATCGATAAAAAATTTACTTTATCTGACGGATTTCGTAATTCGTCTAAGATAGTTTTGTAATATTTCTTTGCTTTTTCAAAATCTTCCGTTGAAAAAATTAATTTGTATTGTTTTTTATTTGAAATACACCCATTTAATTTTACATATTTTACTTCGTCGGCTGCCTGAATACCTCGAAAATCATTTACAGTATTTACAACCTTAAGTTTTAAGTTCTCGTTCGAGGTTCCTACTATTTCTTCAAAAGCTTTCTCAACTAATAAATCATAATTAGTTGTAATAATTAACCTCCAACTTAAAGATGCTAATATTTTATGGCTGTCAGTAACCTTATATTTTCTTAAGCATTCATCAACATAATTATCGAACTCTTCTCTAGAGTAACCATTTGTTAATATTAAAGCATCTACAAATTCAGTTATATCTGGAATCCCCCAGCTTATTTGTTTTTTGTCTTCATAGAATTCAATAATATCCTTGCTAAGAAAAGACTTTTCTTTAGAAACAGAAGCACCTGCTCCAAGAAACAAAATTGTGTTCCCCACAGAAATCGATTCGAAAAGTTTTTCAAGAGTCTCATTCCTTGTATAATCTAAATTTAAAATATGGTTCATTTTTAAGTTTAATTATTTTTGTCGTTTATTTTTTGAAATCTAATGTTAAGCTTCCTTAATTTATCAAAAACAAAACTAGTTTTTTCATAGTTATCAAGCCATTCTAAGTAACTGAGAATTGCTGTGTTTTTCAATGCTACATTTACAAACCATCCAAAATCTTGATGAGCTGCTTTTACCTTAATTACGTTACTTTCTACTAATGAGCCTAAAGAATCTAAATTATTTAGAAATAATAAGTCTATCTCATAAGTTGTATAATAATTCTTTAATTCCCAATTTCTATTCGGATAAATTTTATTAAAATTAGTAACATCTATTTTGAAAACAGGGTTATTATTATTTAGCTCGAATTTTAGGCAATCAGCATGAATGATTGTAATTAGTTTATTTGTTTCTTCTGTAAAAAACAATGTGGACATATTATGAAGAAATTGAGCATTATTAGCTATTGTAAAAGTTCTAAATTGTCGATAAGCAATTATCAGAATAAAAGCAGTAATTATGCTATATACCATCGAAACAAATGTTTCCAGATTTATTGTTGAATCGAATTTCATAATTTATTCAATGCGAGTAAAAATGGAGTAGTAATAAGGTTTTCATCATAACAAGTTTGTTTTGAGATTGCAATGATAACGATAAAAGCTAATTAATCCAAAATAACGGAAACAACACAGTTTTAAAGTGGTCGCATTCGATCTCTTTGAAATGTGTTTTGCTATATCGCGTGAGCTGCGTGAGGGACAGAAGCCGGCATCCCGATTGGTCGGGATACAGGCGTATGGCCCGGCCCGACGAAGGAGGGACACGCCCAAAAAAGCCGCCCCAGCAAAAAACTGAAACCCAAGTTGTCGCCAAGGTCCTCAATAGTGCCAATCAATAAGCACCCTTCTTTATCAAATTATTATTCAAAAAAAATGCCCACCCTTCTCTATTCTTGCACACAAATACATTCAAAGAAAAACATGACACACAAAACCATCACCGCTTTCGTGGCCAGTATTATAATGGCTGTGCAATGGACAAATGCTGCGGCACAAGGCATAAAAGAAACGAAGGGCAGCAATGGGAAGTGGGAAGTTACTGCTACTTTCTCGAAAAAGGAATGGCCGAGTTGGCTTGTTAACAGCAGCTACAATGCTGAGCCAAACATAGCTGTAAACCACAGAGGGGAAATTTTTGTGGTGCTGCTTGAAAACCTGGGAGGCGTGAGTGGCAGTGTGGATGGGCACCTATTTGTGGTATCGCCTGATGGCAAGGTGCTGGGGAAAAAAGACAGGGCTTTCGCTTGGGACAGTGTATCTATAGCGTATGTGGCCGCAGACCCTGAAGGTAACTTCTGGGTGTCAGTACGGAATACCAAAAAATGGACGAATACTTTCTATCGGTTCAGTCCCCAGCTAAATGAACTGTTACGTTTTGAAGCACCGGCTTCGCAACCTTACTTTTGGAATGGCAATATGTTGCTTTCCATTAACCGCGATGCAAAAGTGTTGGGCGATTCCATTCACTATAATGACAAAACACCTTTGGCATTGCTGACTATCGATTACAATCATGCTAAAATAGTTTCGACCAAATACTTGCCTGCCACAGGCAGTGTAGCAAGTACTTTATTTGTTCCCAACGCCGATGGTTCTTTTTATTATATAGCAAACACCACCGTGCTTGCAGGTATGGATCACCACGATGTACACTTGTATAATTTTTCGGATAAAGGCGTCTTGCTACAGCACCGCATGTTGGGAGGCCAAGGCGGAATGGCAATAATGGAAGTGAAAACAGCGAGCACCAACGGGCAGGGCAACTTGGAAATTTATGGTACTACCACATCGCCAGTCGATTTTGCAAAGCGTTATGCGTATATGGCAGACACGGTGTGTAAGTTTACGATAATTGATATGAATGGAGAACTAAACTTTATATACCTGCCTCCGAGCAAAGCGAAGCTGGCCAAAGACACGCTAGGAGAAACTTATGAAACTATTACGACCGGCGGCTATAATTTCTACTGCACCTATTCCAACAAACTGGATTTGGTGAATCATAAGTTTGAAAGTACTTTTTACGATAACTATAGTGCATGGCATAGCATGAGTGCCTCTGCCGCAAATGAAATGAATCTATTAGGAGCATTTCCCGCACTAAAAAAGTATGGTAAGATAAAATATGATATCACCCCATCAGCAAATGAGAGTGGGGAATCGCCGGTGTTTAGGTTGTTTGGGGAATAGGATTAGTCTTGCTGATAGTATCCGCCTTAACAGTACTAGTGCATTTTGCACAAAACTGTCGGCTATTATTTGGATTTGATATATCTTTGCTTTAAAATAAATTGATTATGCAAACCGTGATTTTAAATAGCGACTCCAAATCAGACCTTAAACTTTTGTTAGACTTGGCAAAAAAGATTGGGATTAAATCCAGGGTTTTATCTGATACTGAAATTGAGGAGATGGGATTAGTAAACTCAATAATAACAGGCCGCACCAATACCTATGTTGACAATGCAGCATATATTAAGAAACTTAGAAAATGATTGTCAAGATTGATAAAAGTTTTGAAAAAGATACCGACAAAATAAAAGACAAAAATCTTCTATGGGATATTGCCGATTGCATTGAGAAAATTGCTAATGCTGACAATATCAATTCACTGAAAAATACTAAAAAGCTAAGAGGGGCCCATAATTTTTATCGCATTAGGATTGGCGATTATAGAATTGGCCTTGAGGTAAAAGACAAAACTGTAGAATTGATAAGGATTTTGCACAGAAAAGATATATATAAATATTTTCCCAAGTAAATGTACTCCGATGTTGCCACCTTTGTCCAGTCTATATATCCGGCTCTCAAATCTAAGTATCCCAACATAACAAATATTGTCTATTTTTGTGACATGTTGGAAATGAAGAACCATGATGAAAGATTAAAGCATCTTTGTATGTTATACAATAATTTCAAGCAAACTTACTAAATTTGTAACATGAAAATCGCTCTCCAATACCCCAATGACATAGATGGAAAAACGCAAGCTGTTCAGATATCTGTAACCGAATGGGAAAAAGTACTCAGTAAAATTAAGAAATATGAGCAGGCCTTAAAATTAAAGTCTGATTTAAAAGAGGCGTTTCAACATGTTGCTATTCTTAAAAAAGCAAAAGGCCATAAACAAACACTAACTGAATTTTTGAATGAGCTATAGTGTTATTCCCAGTGACAAATTTAAAAAGAAGCAAAACGGCTTCTATGTTGTCGCAGTTGTACTCAACAATATCAATCAAAGATATTTTGTGAGGGGGTCTTTCCTGGTATCTGTTAGTAATGTAATGCCGACCTAGTAGCTGTTTAGGCCACTTGCAAAAAAATATCTATTGGCCAATACAGATACAGTTTCGGTATAACTTTCTTGTTGCTTATGGTTGGTGTTGTAACTAACCATAATGCTATTTCTACTTCTTTTTCTTCGCTTTCTCCAAAGCCTTCCATGTTTTTAAATACGCTTTTTTGAAGTAAATAAGTTCGCGTTCTCCTTCTGCTATATAGTGGGCTACCCATATAGCGGGGGTATTGCCACGGGTTTTGTTGTCTTTGTTTGCCAGGTCTTTGCCCAGTTTTTGCTGCATATCTTTGGTGATCCTGTAATCTACCCCCAGTGAGAGGGAAGATTTGAGCATCTGAAAAGCATTCTCTATCTGCGATTTTTTATAATAGTAATCTGCCAGGTAATAGTGGAAAGAGGCATCGTGGTTTTTAACGGCCCAATCCAGTTTATCGGTAAAGGGTATGTTTAGGTTTTCAAGCTGCTGTGTTTTGTGGTAGGCTGCTGCTTGGTCCAGATCTTCCACTACTTTAAAGTAAGCCCCTTCTTTCAAATCTTTTTGTGCCTCAGCAAGCAGGGCTTCGTATTTAACCGCAATGGCAATGCTATTGCGTTGTGCAATAATATCGGCTGAATCTATTTTGCAATGTTTTTCTTTACTTGCTGTAGCTATAGCTGCAT
Organism: Chitinophagaceae bacterium; assembly: GCA_043750035.1. Taxonomy (GTDB): domain Bacteria; phylum Bacteroidota; class Bacteroidia; order UKL13-3; family UKL13-3; genus CANJUD01. Next base: position 16,328 of record JAYVCI010000041.1, on the reverse strand, counting down.
TATAGGCATTGCTTGCATCGGTATAGTTCAATGCCTTCTCAAATTCTTTGGCTGCTTTTACTTTATTGTCCACCTCGGTTTTGGCATCATCGCATTCTTTTTTGCCCAGTTTGCTGGAAAGCTCGGCTGAGAGTTTTTTGATATCGGCATCACTTTCCAAACCCGCATTAATTATTTCAATAGAGATAGCGTCATATTGTTTCCGTGCATCGCCCATGCTAAGTGTAGCTAAAGATGTTTTAAGGGAATTGAGCTTTTTTACACTTACCGTTTTGCGGATGCTTTTGAGCAGTTTTGGCAATTCGGCATTTGGTTTTACGCTGTACTTTTCTTGCAGTGTTTGGGCAGCTTGCAATTCATATAATGCTTGTTCGGTTTTGTCGGCAGTGTTCATATCCGCTTTTCCACTTGCCACCAATCCATCGTATTCGCTTTGTTTTAGTTTCCCCAATATTTCATCTGCTTTTTTGGTATCGGGTATTTCTTTGGGATTGTTTCGGGCTGTGCGTTTGGCATCTTGTGCTTTCTCTTCGGCCAATATATAGTTGGCCATTTTCATAGCTGTATTGGCATCGGCCAATTGTTGGTTATATATACCTTGCCATGCTAACTTATTATAACGGTCTGCGGTATCAGTGCAACCGGTAAAGTTGAAAGTGAAACAAGGGTTACGGGCTTTGGTCACTTTTTCTATCGCCTCTTTATAATGTTTTTTTGCTATGGCAGTTTTGGCATGACTTATATATATGTAAAACAAATCGTTCCCCAACCTAAGAACGTCCACTTCCAGGTTGGCCGGAACCCTGTCGTGCATCATGGCCAATTTTTCCCAACTTGAGTCGTAGCGGCCTTGCAGATAATCTATCTTGGCCAATTGAAAAAATGCAGATGGGTGCGATATTTTGTTAGTACCCAAACACAGGTTAAAACTCTTTGTAGCTCCTTCATAATTGCCTGAAGTCATTTGACCCATGCCTTTTTTATAATACAAAGCAGGTGCATCGGCGTTCATGATATTCATTTGTTGTTGGTATTCGCTGAGTAATCTGTCAAGTTCAGCAAATGACTGTGTTTTGCCTTCGGGATCTGACCCCAATTGCTGAAAATTGGCACTGCCCAGTTCTCTATTATACATTGTAGCCTGATCGAACACCTGCCTTATTACCGCAAGACTATCTATATTGCCCCAGGGTAGTTGCTTCAGTCTGTTAACATAGTATTGGGGATTTGAAGTGCGATAGGATTTTATCACATTTAGTCTTTTTGTGAAATTGGCAAAGGACTGGGCACTGTATCCCAGTTGTATGTTCTGAATTTTTAGAACGGAGCCTGCCATATTAAAAGTATCATAGGTGTTCACGTTCAAAATCAACCCGTCATTGGCAACTTGCACATCTTGGTAATGCTGCTGCCAGCGTATAATACCTCCGGGCAACAATATCTGCATATCAAAAGAAAACTGGTCGGGAACCATTACATCGTCCAACCTGAAACCACCAATGGCCACATCGCCATTTACAGTTGAGGGTTTACGATTCATGGATATATTGTACAAGGTGCTGCTTACCTGAAGCAACCTTAAATCGTAATTGAAATTTACGGTGTACTCCGTATTATATATATTTTTCGGGATATCAGTAGCAAGATTCTGAATCATTTGCCGAGTGATATCGTTTCGGGTCATTTGCACGTAGTTGTAATTGATCAGCACATTTTGCTGTTGTGCTTGCTGGAAAATGATAATGTTTTGGGAGTGTGATGTATTTGCAATCCATGCAAAAAAACCCGTCAAGAAATATTTAATTGTATATTTTAGTTTCATATAATTTAGTGGTTAGTAGTAAGGAATAAGGGGTAAGGAGTAAGGAGAAGTATCCTTACTCCTTACCCCTTATTCCTATTATTTCGGCCAATTGTTTTTATCAAACACTCTTTTCAATATATCATTTACACGAGCTGATGGGTTTTCACGAATCTTTTTCTCCTCAATACTAACTAATTGGAACAGGCCTGATATTGCTTTATCGGTGGCATAACCGGCTAAATCGGGGTTCATTTTGGTGATGAATGGGATTTTGTTATAAGTGGTTATAATATCTGTCCAATATTTAGTGGCATTCACTTGGTCAAGCGATGTTTGTATAATGGGTTTAAAATTAGTGATAAGCTGTGCAGTGGTTTTACTTTTAAGATATTCGGTAGCGGCATTATTACCACCTTTCAAAATATTAAAACCATCGGTAATACTCATACCCATAATAGCATTCTTAAATACATCTACTGAACTGGCCGATGCTTTTTCAGCACCGCGGTTTATACTTTCAATAAACTGGTCACACAGATTGCCAAATCCCAATGAACGTAATTTTGCTTCTATGTTTTGTGCCTCAGGTGGGAACAAAAGTTTGATGGCGGCATTTTTAAAAAAACCATCAGTGGCACTGGCAAATCCACTGGCATTTTTTATACCCACATTCAGGGCTTCCCGCAAGCCATTAATAGCTTCTCCATTGGTAAGTGTTGAATTTGCTGCAAGCACATCGCCCGCAGTTTTGGTAAATTGTTTCATCTGGGCATCGGTACACGATTGTAAAGAAAGCATAGAGCCGAAAACAATTGCAGTGGTAGCAATTGTTAAACTAGTAATTATTTTAAATTTCATAATGTCGTATTTTTACAAATATTTTGCCACGAAATTAAAGGATTAAACAACATGCAGGAAATAATAGCAGAAATCATTACCATTGGCGACGAGATACTGATAGGCCAAATTGTAGATACCAACTCCGCTTGGCTTGGCCAGCAGCTTAGCAATTTAGGCATTCGCGTAAAACAAATCAGTAGTGTGAGCGATGACAAGCAACATATATTAAATGCACTGGGCGAAGCAAGCACAAGAGCAAATTTAATTATTATAACTGGGGGACTGGGCCCTACCAAAGACGATATTACCAAAAACACCCTGGCCCAGTACTTCAATACAGCACTGATATTGCACACAGCTACTTTGCAAAGGGTGGAAGAAATATTCAGCACCCGCAATTTGCCTATGCTCGAGGCAAACCGCTTGCAAGCATACGTGCCTGCAAACTGCACGGTAATTGAGAACACTGCTGGCACAGCCCCCGGCATGTGGTTCGATGAAGGTGGAAAAGTATATATGAGTATGCCCGGTGTGCCTGCCGAGATGAAAACCATTTTTGCACAAGGGGTTATTACCAAAATCAAACAACGCTTTACCATGCCCAGTATTAGGCACCGCACTTTGTTAACGGCTGGTATAGGCGAATCATTCCTGGCCGAGAAAATAAAAGAAGTGGAAGATATCCTGCCCACACACATCAAACTAGCCTACCTGCCCGGCCTTGGCCAAGTGAGGTTACGCTTGACAGGCTATGGCGAGGATGCAAAAAAGCTCGATGCTGAGATTGACACCTTTGCCCAGCAAATAAAAAGCAAAGCACCTTCCTACTTTTTTGGCGAGGGCGATGATACTTTAGAGAAATATATAGGTCGTATTTTCATCCAAAACAAATGGACACTAAGCATTGCCGAAAGTTTTACTGGTGGTTTTATATCGCACCTTATTACCGAAGTACCGGGCAGTTCAGCTTACTTTATGGGAGCAGTGGTGGCTTATGATAACGAAGTAAAGATAAACAAACTGGGCGTGCAGCGTCAAACCATTATAGACCACGGCTCAGTAAGCGAGCAAACTATTATAGAAATGGCCGAGGGCTGCCGTAAAGCATTAGGCACCAACTATGCAATTGCCACCTCAGGCGTAGCTGGCCCAAGCGGTGGTACTGTTGCCAAACCCGTAGGCACTTGCTGGATAGCCATAGCCTGCCCCAATGGGAAAACCATTGCCAAGCACTTCCACATGGGCAATGATAGGCACAATACCATACACCGCTCAGGCGTGGTAGCTTTGGATTTATTAAGGAAGGTGGTGGAAGAACAAGTATGAGTTATCCGTGGTTGGTCTCGTTCGATAAACGAGACCGACCACGGATAACCAGCAACCACAAAATCCTACTTCTCCAAACTAAAAGAGCCCCCTGTAACAACCACCGAGTCCTGCGGCGAAGAGGTTAGCCTGCCCGTAAAATTAAAAGTGCCCGCGTACCGTTTCGTAATATCGGTTAGAACCAATGTGCCGCTTGTGCTTTGATAGATAGTGGACTTGTTTTTCAAATACAGGCCCACGAAATTAAAATTGCTGGTAGTGTAAGTGCCAACAGGCAAAGACTGATAAAAATTAACCACTACCACATCTGTAGTGTCGAAGGTGGTAAAACCGGCAATAGACCGGTAAGTGCCCTGTGGCCCAGCGGTTGTGTCACTTAGTACCACTATTGCTTTATAATCTACCCCGTTAATTTTGCATTTCATGTAATCTACACGGTTTTCACAAAGGTTACCTGTGAAACCTGCGGGGCAATTGCAGCCACAACCACCGGCTTTTTCCACTGGGGTGCCCCCATTTTGGCATGCGGTGTCTTTGCAGGGATTTCGGTTACATTGCACTGCTATAAGTGAAATGGCCATAAGGAAACCCACCCATCCAATACGCCTTTTTAATGATTGTGTTTTCATTGCCCTATTGTCAGTTATTATAGTGCTGACGCTGCACTTTTTACCTATGCAAAAGTATGTAATTCTATCCAAGTTTGTTCCCAAATCTTGTTCGGAACCAACCAAACATTTCTGTTTGTTGTATAAATTGCACACACAAATATATATACCCTTCAGAAAGTACATGGGCATACATATATAATATTATTACTTAGTTCAAAATAGTCCAATCCCGAATAGCTACCACATACACACCACAAACACGCCACAAACCTATACTGCGATTGCAAATCGCATAATTGGCAATCGCAGTTTAAAAGGCAAACCCAAGACCTGTAAAAATAAAAAAAATCAGACTGCCTGCTGCCTAATGACCAGTCTCGTTCTAAAACGAGACTGACTACTAATTACTATATTAATTTTGTAATCTGCCAATAACGCCTTTTGTTTGCGGCAAAATGGAGGAAACTAAGAAAAAATTTATTGATATTGAAGGGCTGTTCCGCAGCAAAAATCCTACTTTACTGAAGTGGATGCCACGTTTTATATTACGGTTTATAAAAAGGCTGTTGCACGAGGATCAAATAAACGATTTCATGTACAGGCACAGAAATTCAAATGCCTATGAATTTTCCGCAGGGGTTCCAATAGAAATGGGCGTAACCATTGAGTCCACAGGGTTGGAAAATATCCCCCCAACAGGCCGTTGTGTTATTGTGGCCAACCACCCTTTGGGCGGCCTGGATGGCATGAGCTTGGTGCCAGAGATAGCAAAAGTGCGTAAGGATATTAGTTTTATAGTGAACGATATTTTGCTCAACCTTACCAACTTAAAAGAAATATTTGTGGGCGTTAATAAACATGGTCGCTCGGCCACAGCCCAAATGCAAGAGCTGGATAATATTTTCGCATCGCAAAAAGCAGTTTTCCTTTTCCCGGCAGGCTTGGTTTCCCGCAAAATAGATGGAAAAATACAAGACCTGGAATGGAAAAAAACTTTTGTTACCCGTGCCCGCAAATACCAATCGCCCATTATACCCGTGTATATATATGGCCAAAACAGACCTTTCTTTTATAACCTTTCCTTATGGCGTAAACGATTGGGCATAAAAGCAAATATTGAAATGATACTGCTGCCCGACCAGATGTATAAACAAAAGGGACAAAAAATTAAGTTTGTGGTGGGCAAACCTATTAGTCCCGAAGAATTGGCCAAACACCCCAATGACAAAGAGGCCGCAAAATGGATTCGTGAACAATTGTATAGTTTGAAAGCCCAAATTAAATAACGCATGGAACAAATTATAGCCCCTATTGATAGAGATTTATTGGAAGATGAATTGTCGAAAGGGTTTTTTGTTAGAAACACCAATAAGGGTAATAATTCTATATATATAATAAACCACCACAACTGCCCCAATGTGATGCAGGAAATAGGCCGCTTGCGTGAAGTTACCTTTAGGGCATCGGGCGGTGGCACTGGGCAACAGGTTGATATAGATGAATTTGACACAGCCGAAAATTGTTATGAGCAACTCATTGTTTTTAGCCAAGAAGACCGAGAAATAATAGGCGGCTACCGATTTATTGATTGTAATAAAGCTATTGATAAACAAACTGGGGAGATACACTTATCCACCAGTCATTATTTCGATTTTAGTCCCAAATTTGTTCAAGAATATTTGCCCGCTACTCTGGAGTTGGGCCGCAGTTGGGTACAGCCCAATTTTCAGCCCGCGGTAAATCCACGCAAAGGAATATTTGCACTCGACAATATTTGGGATGGCTTGGGGGCATTGGTGGTGCGAAATCCGCATATCAAATATTTCTTTGGCAAAGTAACCATGTATGGCAGCTATAATAGAGAAGCCCGTAACCTTATATTGTATTTTTTGGGGCATTATTTCCCTGATAAAGAAAATTTATTAAAACCACACCATCCATTACAAATAGAAGGCGACATAAAAACGATGGAAAAGTTTTTTTCGGGTCTCGATTTCGATGACGGTTTTAAAATATTAAACCAAACCGTGAGAAACCTGGGGGTAAATATCCCGCCGCTTGTTAATATTTATATGAACCTTTCGCCCACCCTCAAAACCTTTGGCACTGCCTGCAATCCCGATTTTGGAGATGTGGAAGAGACGGGCTTGATGGTAACAATTGCAGATATTTATCCTGAAAAGAAAGAACGGCACATAAATAGCTATACCACATAATACAATATTATTAAGCAGCCGTGCAACCAATTCAGCACATCCTGCATCTAATATATTGATAACACCATGAACGCAAAAGAACTTATCAATAACAAACTGAATCCTCTTTACCTCAATATGCAGGTGGGTGAGGCATTGGAAGAGTTAAACCTATCAGGCCTGGCCCACCTACCCATAGTAGCTGATTTAAAAGTGTTGGGCATTGCATCAGCAGAAAATTTAGCAATCCTTCCACAGGATAATTTGTTAAATAACCACTTAGAAAATGATAAAACCACCCGTGTTTATGAGGACATACACGTATTTGAACTTCTCAAATTTTTTGGTCAAAGCGAGAGCACGTCCCTTGCCGTAGTTGATAGAGAAGATAATTTTGTGGGTATAATAGGGTTAACTGATTTGATATTTGAACTTCAAAACAGATATACATACCTGCAAAAAGAACCAGGAGAAGGAGGAATACTCACACTGCTAATGGAGTGGAACGATTTTAAGCTTACCGAGATTGCCCACATCGCTGAATCGAACGACAGCAAAATTTTAGCCTTATATGTATCGCAGCCCGAAGCCGGCAACAGTAAAATAGAAGTTGCCCTACAGTTCGACCGTTCAGATATCCGCAATATATTGGCCTCGTTCGAGCGTTTCAAATACCAGGTGCATGCTTCGCACATCAGCGAAGAGGACTGGCAACTGATGCAGCAACGCTACAATGCCCTGATGAAATATTTAAGCATGTAGGGCTTGCTGTATTACCAGCTAAAAAGGTTAAATTTGCAACTCAATTATCCCATTTTTGCAAATAGCCATTTATACCAAGCAATACACTGAAACCACCGCCACATATATAGCCGAGGTGCGGCAATGGTTGATATCGCAGGGGTGCGATGTATTGGTTTCCAAACAAATTGTAAGCTCGTTCCCGGGCGAGTTTCCAAGCTCCACCAATATATTTGATACCCCCACGGATGTAAAGGGTGTTTCCTTATTTGTAACTGTGGGTGGCGATGGCACCTTCCTAGATTCTGTATTATATATATTACAATATCAAATACCTGTGATGGGTATAAATACTGGCCGCTTGGGATTTTTGGCCAATGTAGCCCGTGATGAATTTATACCTGCTTTTCAAAGCTTTTTTCTGAACAAATACGAAATAGAACAACGCAATTTGCTGCAGTTAGAGACAGATAGAAATTTATTCCATCCCAATACTTTCGCACTAAACGATTTTGTGATACACAAAAAAGACACCTCGTCCATGATTACTGTTCACACGTATTTGAATGGGGAGTTTTTAAATTCCTATTGGGCTGATGGGCTGATAGTAGCAACCCCCACTGGATCAACAGGTTATTCATTAAGTTGTGGCGGGCCCATTATTTTCCCATCATCGTCTGCTTTTGCCATTACCCCAGTTTCTCCCCATAATTTAAATGTGCGGCCTGTTATTGTCCCCGATAACCAAGTGATTAGTTTTGAGATTGAAGGCCGGGGCACAAATTTCTTGGTCAGCCTCGATTCCCGTAGCGAAACAGTGGATACCACAGTACAATTGGCTATTAAGAAAGCCCCCTATAATTTGAACATTATCCGGCTGCACCAAAAAGACTATTTGGATACCCTTCGCAAAAAAATGATGTGGGGCCATGATGAAAGGAATGACCTTCGCTAAAAAAAAGTGAAAAAAAAATTTGGATTATATGTATATTGGCTTATTTTTGTAGCCTGTTATAATTAAAAAACTGTAATATGAAAAATAAAATTACCCTCTTAATGCTGACTATTACTTTGTTAGTTGGTTCTGCCAAAGCCCAGGAATGGGAATTCGGTGTTTTTGTCGGGCCTGCCCAATATCAGGGTGACTTGTCTAAGGCCCAAGTTACCTGGAAGTACACTCGCCTGCAGGGTGGTGTATTGGCTCGATACAATCTGACCCCTAATATTGCTTTTAAAGGTGGTATAAACTACGGAATAGTTAAGGGAGATGACAAGGCTTGGGGCAGCAAACTACCAGCTGATTTCAAAATGTCTGACTATGGTTTAAATAATGGCATCAGTAAAAATGCCAACTATTATGACAGGAATAAAAGAAATCTTAACTTCCGTTCACATATTATCGAAGCTACAGTGCAATTAGAATATAATATTTTACCCTTTATTCCTGGTTCAAGCAAATATAGATGGACTCCCTATTTATTGGCAGGTGTGTCGGTATTTCATTTTAACCCTAAAACCGATTTGGCCGGACAAACCTATAAGCTAAGAGGCTTACAAACCGAAAACAACAAACCCAATTACAGCTTGATATCATTTGCCATCCCTACAGGATTTGGTGTTAAATATAACTTTGGCCGTCTATGGTCTATATCATTTGAAATAGCTGGTCGTAAAACATTTACCGATTATTTGGATGATGTGCATGACAATTACCCTGCCTACGATGGTTCCAATTCTATTGCTCAGCAATTGGCTGATAGAAGTGGCCAAGCTACCAACCCAACCACTGGTCAACAATATCCTCAGTTTGGTGTTTTAAAATCTCCAGGCGGTCTCGCTCAAGAGTCAGGCAAACTACGCCGAGGTGACTCCAGAGATAAAGACACTTATATATTTACAGGTTTCACACTTACAAAAACCATCAGGAAATTTGTTTGTGCCAACTTCTAATATTAAATTTTTCATTGCAAGGCCGGTTAATCCGGCCTTTTTTTTTAGATTAAGTTTTAATACCCCTTTGTCATTTACATAATAATTTTGTTTATTTGCAATAGTTTTCTCATTTTTACGTTTATTAATTAACCCGTGACCTCTCATAAATATTATTTCGCAAGCATATTAATTACGTTGATAATTTGTACCAATGTGCATGTTTCTAAGTCTCAAAGTTTAGAGTTTGGAATAATGGGAGGGACAACACATTATATGGGCGATTTAAGCGACATGAAAATTAACTTCAACCTCACCCAACCGGCGGGAGGTATGTTTGTTCGTTTTAATCCCGACAGATACCTTGCTGTTAAAGGAAGTTTTACTTATGGAAGTATCGGTGGTGCTGATTCATTGAGCACGAACCCAGCCCACAAAGCACGGAACTTTAGTTTTAAAAGCAATATATTAGATTTTGCTTTCCTGCTCGAATGGAATATATCAGGATTCTGTTTCCCTGACGGAGAACGATATTATGGTTTTTCTCCTTATTTATTTGCAGGTATCAATGTTTTCAAATTTAATCCACAAGCTTATTATAATGGCAAATGGTACGAACTGCAACCTTTGGGAACTGAAGGACAGGGGTCAACCCAATACCAGAACAGACGCCCTTATGAACTTTCACAACTTGGTTTACCTTTGGGTGCTGGACTGAAACTTCGATTTAACGACAATTGGAATGCGAGTATGGAAGTTGGATTTAGAACCACATTCACCGATTATTTGGATGACGTAAGTAGCAATGCTTATGTTGAGCCTGAATTTTTGAAACAAAATCAAGGAAGTGATAATCCTGCTGCCCAGCTTTCAGACAGGTCAGGGGAAATATATCCCTATAAAAGAATTACAGATAATGCAGATGTAGTGGATAAAGTTTCCAGGGGCAATAAAAATACACCTGCCGATTTTTTTATGTTTGCAACGGTTAGCCTTTGCTATCGTTTCCCTTTACCGGGTATTAAATGTACAAGTTTTTAAAAGTTGAAAAAAACAGTATTATATATAGCCCTACTAACACCGATGTTCACACTTGCACAGATTAAATCTGACAGGCACGAATGGGGAGTACAGGGTGGCGTGATGAACTATCTGGGGGACTTATCTCCTACCTTGAAGACCAGTCAATTTCACCCACAATTTGGGATTTTTTACCGTTATAACCAAAGCAGTTACTTTGCCCACCGCCTGGGAATTAATTATGGCACTATATCAGGTGCCGATTCTATATCAAGTTTTAATTACTTACGCAATCTAAATTTCTATTCTCCCATATTAGAAATAAGTGGGATGACCGAGTTTCATTTTCAAAAATTTGGCTTCGATAAATTTTCTCACAGGTTCAGTCCATTTTTTTGTTTGGGTTTTAATGTTTTTTACCACGAACCAAAAACCAATTATAGGGCATCCGCTTATGTATTAAGACCTTATGCTACGGAAGGGCAATTATTAAGGCACAATAGCAACTACCAAAGGATTAACTGGGCCTTACCCATTGGTGGTGGATTTAAGTGTTTCTTGAACAAAAATTTTGTTTTGGGGCTGGAATGCTTTTGGCGTAAAACAGGCACCGACTATTTGGATGATGTGAGCACTTTTTATCCCAAGCAAACTGATTTGATAAAATTCAATGACCAGCTTACTATGGATGAGCGGCTGATGACGGTGAATTTATACGACCGCTCAGGCGAGATAAACAATGATGTGAACTTAAGTTTTGAAGGCAAGCAGCGTGGCAACCCAAACAATAAAGATTGGTATTACACTATAGGAGTCTCATTATCATACAGGGTAGTAAAATATTCCTGCAAGAAGGGCGGTTTTTAATACCTTTGCACCTTATCGCCGTCCAGATTCTTAGCACCAATGTCATTAAAAACACAGCTAGATTTAACTAAAATCCCCGCACATATTGCCATCATTATGGATGGGAATGGCCGTTGGGCCAAGGGCAAGGGTAAATTTAGAATCTTTGGGCATCAAAATGGGGTGAACTCTGTTCGTGAAGTATGCGAATCTTCTGCCGAGCTGGGTGTTAAATGCCTCACACTTTATGCCTTTTCAACTGAAAACTGGAGCAGGCCAGCAAAAGAGGTGAACGCTTTGATGGAGCTATTGGTAAAAACCATCAAGCATGAAATGCCAACCCTGCAAAAAAACAAAATTAGACTATACATCATGGGGCAATTAGAACGGTTGCCGCTTAAATGCCGCAATGCATTGATGGAAGCATGCGAGGCAACACAACACAATGACCACATGGATTTGGTACTGGCCCTTAGCTACAGCTCAAAGTGGGACATGGTAAATGCCGTGAGGAAAATTTGTGAGCGTGTAACCCTTGGCGAAATCAAACCGTTTGAAGTGGACGAGATGACGATAAACAATCATTTGAGCACCGCACAATGGCCGCACCCCGAACTTTTGATTCGCACCAGTGGAGAACACAGGGTAAGTAATTTTTTATTATGGGAAATTGCATACAGCGAGTTTTATTTTACCGAAACACTCTGGCCCGATTTTACCCGAGAACATTTATATGAAGCCTTGTTAGATTACCAAAACCGTGAAAGAAGATTTGGCAAAACAAGCGAACAATTAGTAGCAGATGAGCATGAAAAAAACTAAACCCTATTATTATATATCAATATTAATATTCACCTATTTCATGGGTATTGCCTCCGTTTTTGCCCAGTACGAAATAACTGATACAAATAGTAATGTGCTCGATTATTCAAAACCCCAATTATATGAAATTGCCAATGTAGATATTGTAGGTGTTAATTTTTTAGATAAAAATTCATTGCAGATTCTGTCTGGCCTAAATATTGGTAAAACAATCAAAATTCCAGGTGAGGAAACCAGCAAAGCTATTGAGATACTTTGGAAACAAAACCTGTTTGAAGACATAAAAATATATTTGGTAAAAGTGGAAGACGGCAAAGCTTGGTTAGAAATACATTTTGTTGAGAAGCCCCGACTATCAGCTTATGCCACCAACCTAAGGAAGAAAGACAATAAGAAATTACGTGAAGAGTTGGGATTTTTAAAAACCGGCCATATCGTAAACGAAAACCTGATAAATAAAACCAGAAACGAAACGGTAGCATATTTTTATAAAAAAGGGTATATGAATACTACGGTAGATATTAAACAAGAAAAAGACCACCGTAAAAATTATGTTACTCTTAAAATATCAGTAAACAAAGGCAGCCGTATCAAAATAAACGATATTATATTTACAGGAAATGAACATGTTTCTAATTGGAAATTGCGGCAGATGTTGAAAGAGACCAAAAAGGTGAACTGGAACGTATTTAAAAAATCGAAATATATTGAAAGTGAATTTGAGACTGGCAAAAAAGCCATAGTAGAAAAATACCTGGCTATGGGCTATAGAGATGCCCGCATCGTTAGCGACACTATTTATACCTACAGCGACAATAGGATCAATCTGCAGATAAATATAGACGAAGGCCACCAATATTTTTTCAGGCATGTGTACTGGACCGGAAACACCAAGTATTCCAGCAACAAACTAGATACTGTATTGGGAATAAAGCGTGGCGATATATATAACCAATCATTGCTTGAATCGCGAATGAGCATGAACCCTTCTGGGATTGATGTAGCTTCATTATATATGGACGATGGGTATTTGTTTTATAATGCCACACCCGTGGAAGTATTGGTTGAAAACGACAGTATTGATATAGAAATAAGAATGACCGAAGGCCCACAAGCTATTGTTAACAATGTAACGATCCGTGGCAATACCAAAACCAGCGACCATGTGATATTGCGTGAACTATATGTAAGGCCGGGCTATAAGTTTAGCCGAAGCGATGTGTCAAGATCTATTAGAGAACTGGCACAGCTCAGTTATTTCGACCCAGAAAAGATAGGCGTAAACCCGATACCAAATGCAACTACAGGAACCGTGGATATAGAGTTTACCGTAGAAGAAAAATCGAGCGACCAGATAGAACTTTCTGGAGGTTATGGTGGTTATGGTGGCTTGGTGGGTGTATTGGGGTTGACTTTAAATAATTTTTCGGCAAAGAAAATGCTAAAGAGAAAAGAGTGGACTCCATTGCCAGGTGGCGATGGGCAGCGGTTGCAAATAAGGGCACAATCGAATGGCAGTACCTGGAGGTCGACCAATTTTTCATTTACCGAACCTTGGTTGGGCGGCAAGCGACCCAATTCATTTACCATTAGTGCTTATCATTCGGTTCAAAGTTATTCTATTGCCGGGGGACCGAGTGCCCCCAAACTTAAGACTACAGGATTAACTGTATCGCTAGGAAGGAGGTTGAAAAAACCCGATGACTATTTTACCATTATGAACTCATTAAACTATCAACGGTTTAACAATAACAAATTCTCTTTTGGAGGTGGAAAGCCATTGCCCGATGGTATTTATAATGATATTAATACTTCTATGGTTATCTCGCGTACATCAGTGAACGAGCCTATATATCCCCGCTCTGGGTCCGATTTTATGTTCTCGGTTCAAGCAACATTCCCTTATTCTCTATTTACCAATAAAGACTACGCATCACTACCCGAAGCTCAGCGTCTGAAGTTTTTGGAATACCATAAATGGAAATTTAATGCCAAATGGTACACTACTATTTTCAACAAACTGGTATTGGCATCAAGGGCGAATTTTGGTTTTATTGGCAATTACTCAACTGCCAAAGGTACACCACCTTTCAACCGATATTCACTAGGGGGCAGTGGTTTAACAGGGTTTAACCTGGATGGCAGGGAAGTAATATCTGCACGTGGATATAATGACGGAGGATCGTTGAGTATACACGAAGATGGTTATCCCTCAGCTATATATAACCGTTTCACTATGGAGCTTCGTTTCCCTGCCGTGCTATCGCCTTCGCTCACCTTCTATGGTTTGGGTTTTGTAGAAGCAGCAAATGGGTATAATGGTTTTAAAACATATAATCCATTTGTATCATACCGTGCTGCAGGTGTGGGCATCCGATTGTTCTTGCCCATGTTCGGTTTATTGGGATTAGACTATGCTTATAACTTTGATACGAATTCTGCCAACCCAACCAACCACTGGCAGACCCACTTTTTCTTAGGTCAGCAATTTTAATATATACATATATGAAAAAAATATTTTTAGCTTTGTTCGCTATAGCTTTAATGGGCAGCAAGGCATCAGCACAAAAATTTGCTTATGTAGATTCAGAGTACATATTGAGTCAAATGCCTGAGTATCGTTCAGCACAAAAACAGTTGGATGATATTGCCCAACAATGGCAAAAAGAACTCGATACAAAAATGACAGAAATAGAGAAAATGTACCGAGAATACCAAGACGAAAAAGTACTGCTTACGGAAGAAGTTCGCCAACGTAGAGAACGCACGATTGATGACAAAGAAAAGGCTGCAAAAGATTTTCAAAAGGCCAAATTTTCATCAGATGGAGAATTATATAAAAAAAGAATGGAGCTGGTAAAACCGATCCAAGACAAAGTTTTTGATGCCATACAAAAAGTAGCCAAAAAAGGCGGTTACGATTTTATATTCGACAAGTCGGGCGAGGTGGTGATGTTATATTCCAATGCCAAATTTGACAAGAGCGATGATGTGCTTCAAGAAATGGGCATTACCCCAAAAGAAGAAATCACCCCAAAAGGTGGCGGGCCTGTTACGCCACCAGTAAAAAACCCTAAGAAATAATTTTTACCACATGCAACCTTTGGGCTACTTTTGCCGCTTATTACCACTAAAAAATAAATTATCAAAAATAAAAACAACATGTTAAAAATCAAAAATTTGTCCAAGGCCTTACTGTGTATTGCTTTGTTGGCCACCGGGAAAATTGCCTCAGCCCAAAAAGTTGGCTTTGTGAGCTACGACTCACTGTTATATCTGCTGCCCGAGACAGAGTCAGTTAGTAGGAAATTAGACTCTATAAAAGCCTCTTATAGCGAGCAATTAGAAGAGCAGAAGTATGAACTTGAAACCAAAGCCATGAAACTCGATTCAATGAAAAGCCGCATGAGTCCTAAAGAATACGAAATACGGGTGAATGCATTACAACAATTGCAACAAAAAATCCAAAGTTTAAGTGAAATATATAGAGAAAACTTAACCCAAGAACAGGAGACCCTTATGAAACCCTTAAACGTGAAAGTACGCAAAGCTATTGAAGAAGTAGCTAAAGCTAACGGTTTCTCTTCGGTAGTTGATAAACAGGTTGCGTATTATTTTAACCCCTCCGATGATTTAACAGCTATAGTAATGAAAAAATTAAATATCGTAGTTCCCCCAGCCAATCGTGGAATGGGAACCGGACAACCACCCAGACGTTAAAAAAAGTATTACAGAATATTATAACCCGACTGTTTTTATTATAGAAATAGTCGGGTTTTTTATTGCGAAAAACACCTTTGTAATTGCCGATTTGCTTAGCTGATAGGAAATGGAGCTAAAACCCAACCGCCCTTATCTAGTGTCCGAAAGGAAACTCGAAAGTGTCAATAAAATCAGGCATCTTGGTGGATAATAGTAGTTGAATAGTGGATAAGAATACACGGTTTTGCTGGGTTTGAGTATGATTTATGCTATAGATTGGATAATAAATAACTCAAAAATGCGTCAAAGATTCGAGCAACAAATGGTCATGGGTGTAAGCCCGATTGGTGAAACAGAATTCCCACTTCGCAGCCGGGATGAGTTACCACCCGTTTTAACCCAACTTGCAGGTTAAACACTAAATAACACATTAAATGCATAAAAATAGGGCTTATTTTAGGGTATAAATTTCAAAAACGCTCCACAGCCCCA
>JAYVCI010000040.1:0-7278 GCA_043750035.1 Chitinophagaceae bacterium | reverse complement strand
CGAGGAACGAAGCAGGGCCTGTGCGTCGTTCATCCTCACAATGACGACTTTTTCTATTTCTTCATCAAACTATCCACCACCATCTTCGTAAATCTATTCGCCCCCTTCTCATTCAAATGCAACGCATCCCTAAAGCAAGTTGAATCAGTAATGGCATCAGAAAAATCATTATATTGGGGCAAGTTCGCTTTAAAAAAAGTTTTGTATTCACTATCATTTACTTTCAAATAGGGCGAAGTAAAAAATACCAAATGTATATCATGCTTTTTACATAAATCTATAATTCTATCAATACATATATTGTGCTTGATTTTTATTCTTGTATCAATAGGTTTTGTATTTAACAAGGTTTCCTTATAAGGTCTAAACTTTAAGGTTTTTTGAATATTGTTGTCTGTAAGATTGGCTGCCACGGCTCTGTAGCCAATTTTGGTGGAGTTGATGGCGTAACGATAAAATGGAATATTCTTTTTATAACTTATATTATTATCGTACGGACTAAACAAATTATATACTGTAGTATCATGCACAAAAGGCAATTCATATACCGATGCCAAACTATCAGGATATTCTTGGTTCCATTTGTCTCCTATTTCTATATAGATATTTTTACACGAATTTTGGTTTGCCAAAAAAGTTTCTAAGTATAATAATACTTCGTTTGGCCCTGCTGCACTAAGCCCTAGATTCAATCCTTTCAGTCCTGTTTGTTTATTGATAAGCTGATGATTTATATGTCGCTTAACTCTGCTTGAACCAAGGAAAATATAATCATACTTCTGCTTCTTCATACCACGAATAATTTGATATACTGAGCGTGATTTATTATCAGTAAACGATTTGGTATATATATAATCAAAAGCAAAAGCCAATACTAAAAGTATCAGAATCCATTTGGCGATATATATAATAAATGCTCTCATTTAAAACTGAAAATATATAAATGCTTTATAATCGGAGAAAATGCCAAATAGGAGTATGAATCCCAGTATCAAAATAGTTTTCCATTCAGCATATTTTCCCTGCAGTGGGTGCTCTTTGCTGCGGTTGATCCATTCGAAAAATAGTAGCAATACCACAAACAGTAAGCCTTCCAAAGCAAACCTCTCAATACTATCGAAAAAGAAAGTGAGAAATTTAATATCGAACTGTAATAATTTGGAAGGTAAACTTAAAGCCAAATGCGTACTCTCAGTTCGAAAAATCCCCACAGAAAAAGTAAACAAAATTAAAGTAAATAACATAGATGGAATATCTCTATATGTTTTCGGTTGCAAACTTTTTTCTTTGTTTCTCGCTCTAAAAAGTAAAGTTACGGGTGCTATATATAATACATTCAATAATCCCCACCATATATAATTCCATTTGGGTCCATGCCACAAACCGCTTAGGGCGAATACAACAGAAATATTATATATATATTTCCACTTGCCTTTTTGTGAACCGCCGAGTGGAATATATATATAATCACGAAACCACGTAGATAGAGATATATGCCACTTATGCCAGAACTCCGCCATATTATTGGAGAAGAAAGGCAAACTGAAATTCTTCATCAAACTAATGCTGAACATTTTTGCAATACCGATGGCCATATCACTATAGCCACTGAAATCGGCATATACTTGAATGGCAAAATAGAGTGAGCCGAGCCACATCATACTGCCTGGCATTTGCTGTTGGTGCGAAAATATTTCATCTACAAACATGGCCAAAGTATCAGCAATAACTACTTTTTTGAACAGGCCCCACAGCATTTGTCTAAATCCATCCTTGGCAAGCGTAAAATCGAATTTTTTGGGTTTCATAAACTGCGGCAAAAGCTGCGTAGCTCTCGCTATTGGCCCAGCCACAAGTTGCGGAAAGAAAGTGATAAATGCTCCAAAAGCTATATAATCTTTGGTATGTTGCAATTTCCTTCTATATATATCAATGGTGTAACTGAGCGAATGAAAAGTATAAAATGAAATGCCGATGGGTAAAATCATTTGCCAATAACTAAAACTAATTTTAATATCGAACAATGCCCATAAATCGGCCCACGATTGTAAAAAGAAATTATAGTATTTGAAAACACACAGCACGCCAATATTGCTCACGATGCTAAACACCAACAGCCATTTTCTTTTTCTCTCATTTTCAGTTTTGTCAATCCACCAGCCTAAAAGAAAATCATTGGTCATGGTAAAAATGAGCAGACTCAGAAAACGCCAGTCCCACCAACCATAAAAAAACAGACTGGTAGCGAATATCCAAAGGTTCTGCCAACGCAATTGCTTCGCCAGTGCCCAGTATATAGTGAACACTAGGGGCAAGAAAAGCATAAATACCAAGGAGTTGAACAACATGCCGGGCAAAGGTAGGGGCTAAAACAAGCTTCCCAAAACGTGATATACGCACAAGGCCCAACCGAAGTCGAGCCCTATACGCTATGAAAACAAACTTAAACCTTTGCCCTCTTTCGAAGGCACTGCAAACATAGGTGTATTTTTACATTGGTTGTATCAACAAATTTTTTTTATGACAATTCTGTGAGAAATTATTTTTTGTTGTAGTGTGTCATCGTTTGTGATAATCCAATAAAAATGTAGCTTTGAAGGGCTTCCACAGCATTTTTGATCCCATCAGCTACAATTCCTTCCTCTTCTTTAAACCATCTGCCGAGCACATATTCCACCTGCATACCTTTGGGATAATCGCTCCCAATCCCAAAACGCAAGCGTGGAAAATCGAGCGTATTCAGTTTGTCTATAATATCTGTAAGTCCATTATGTCCCCCAGGCGTTCCTTGCCCACGAATGCGAATTTTGCCGAGAGGTATTTGCAAATCGTCAGTCACCACCATTATATTAGCGTTCTCAATTTTTAATTGCTGCTTCCAATATTGCACGGCCTTGCCACTTAGGTTCATATAAGTGGTGGGCTTTATTAAGGTAACAGGACGGCCTTTTACTTTTGTTTCGCAGAAATGTGCATAGCGTCCTTCCTCCCATTTGCCGCCCCAAAGTATAGCAGCATATTCCACCACTGCAAATCCAATATTGTGGCGTGTGCCAGTGTATTCATTGCCAATATTGCCCAATCCGGCAATCAGAAATTTTTCCATTAATGTGGGTTCTCAAATTTATTTCGTTGCAAAGTTATTGTTTAGGGGCTCATGTATGCGTCGATTTTAAAATAAAAATTGTTTTGTAATGGTCACATTCCCTTATTTTTGAAAAAATAAAAACAACACTATGAAAAAGCTACTTCTATTTATTTTAGCAATAGTTTCTGTTACTATTTCATCATTTGCCCAAGAAGGGGCATCCGTTTTTAAAAATTATAAATACCGTTTCCAGAAATACCGAATACTTACGACCAGCTTTAATATGGGGAATGATAACAGGGTGACTGATAATATTCCACAGTCGAGCAGTTCCAATAATTCATCTTCCGCATTTGATCTTCGTGGGGCTATTCAATTTAGTCAAAGTATAAATACACAAAAACTGCAACAGTTCACAAGTTTTGGTGGAGCTGTTTCTTATGAAAGAGATAAGTCTTATAGTTCAGCCACTAACTATTCAAACAGTAATGGTAGTTCAATTGCAATTAGTGTGGACCAACAAAACAGGTTTTATAAGAACAATCATTTTTTCGAGCTCAATTACTATATAGGCAATAGGGAATTCTATAATAAATCTCGATTTAATGGGTTTCCCAAACACAGCAATCAGATTGATATGAACGGGAGTATAAAAATTGGAGCAGGGAACGGACGCCTAGAAATGGTGGGCGATGTGGCACAGGCATTATTTATCTTGAAAGATTTTAAAAACAGGGGCATCATAACAAACTATACCAGTGATGATGCAACTGCTTTAGCTAAAGCAATTACTCGAATATACAATACCCGTATCATAGATTTTCGTTACCGCTTGCGTGGACAGTTGGGCATGCTAGATAGTTTCTTTGTTTCTTCAGGACTGATTGATGGTAACAAGCAACAATCGAATTACTTCATTAGTCTGTTCGATAACTGGCTTAACAATAATTATGTGCAACGCTTTTGTGGTTCTAGGTTTTCTTATGGGATTAGTTATGGAAATCAATATAGTAATGACTTTAAATATCAAGCAATTTCCAGTAATTATCTTTCCCATCGCTATATAAATAGTTCCTATACTCCAGGTGTATATTTTAACTATACACATGAGAAACCCATCTCGCTGTATTGGCAAGAATCTTTTTCAGTTGATTTAATGGGGATGAGAAATTATGCTTATGAATATTATAATAGAATAGATACAAGTACTATCACCATTTATAGCAGTAAAAATTTAATCACAACTTCCATGCTTAATGTCCATTATAAAATATCATGGTATCCAAACTCTCGTACTTATTTCAATGCGGGTATTGCTGGTTCGGTATGGTATAGTGTCGCATCACCCCCGCAATGGCAATGGAATCCTATACGCATATCATTGACTCCGTATGCCAATATGTTTTATTTCGTGAGCCCCAAGGTAAATTTTAATATTGGCATATCACCCAGGGTGCAATTTACTCACTTTTTTGTTCATAGGACAAGCAATATAAATGCACAAATTCCCGCTTTAAATGCAGGTCTTAATTATTATATATATTAATCGGTGTTGTCAGCATACTATTATACCTCTCCATTAGGAATTATAGAAATAAAAGCTGAAGACGATAAAGTAATCAGCATATTATTTGTGGATGGAGCAGAAAATAATCTTGGCCCAAGTTCAATTGCCATTGAAAAATGTATCATCCAATTAAATGATTATTTTGCATGCAAACGAAAAAGATTCAATACGGAATATATAAATCCAATTGGGACATATTTCCAGAAAAAAGTTTGGGATGAATTACTCAAAATCCCTTATGGAAAAACCATTAGCTATATTGAATTGGCCCGACGATTAGGCGATGAAAAACTGGTAAGAGCAGTAGGCACCGCCAATGGAAAAAATCCCATAAGTATTATAATCCCCTGTCACCGTGTAATTGGAGCAAATGGACAATTGGTGGGCTATTCAGGGGGATTGCCAATTAAGAAAGCTCTGTTGGAATTGGAAGGTGGGTTGGGCAATTCGGGTCAGATAAGTTTATTATAAGGAAAGATTTGCGGGACTATTCAACTCCTTCAGAGTTGTAGCTAATCGTATTTACCATCCACCGTCCCGATATTTATCGGGATCATTCGGTGTTATTCAATCCGATAGCTATCGGATTCAACTCCTTCAGAGTTGATAGATTCTTTTGAAAAGTACTAGAATAGATTATAGTAGAAAAATCCTGAAGGGATTTAATTTGAATAACCCCGCATGAAATGCGGGGGATATGATATCGTCATCAAACGCACAACTACGAAGTAGTTGAATATCTGAGTAAAAACAAGAAAGCTTTATTGGAATTGGAAGGTGCGTTGGGTACTTCGGGTCATATGAGTTTGTTATAGTGTTCACCACAGCTTGTGGTTGTGCGTTGTCGCCAACCACAATCGGACCTATACTTCTTCACTACCTTCTTCTTCACAGTATTATGATGCGTATCTTTCGGATGATGGTGTAGCGTAGTTTTTTGAGCTTGGATTTGCAGGGATGCAAACACAAACAACAGGACAAAAGCCAGGGTTAGATATTTTATCATGATGTTTAGAATAGATTTGGATAACAAAAGTAGGAGGTAACTACTTGTGCTTGTGTTATTTTTTCGCATAATTTTGTATATGGAAAACTATAGAAAAATAATTTTCGATTTAACCTAAAAAGGCAATACTTTTGACGTCTAATTTATTGAACACATTATGTCACGAATACTTGTAGTTGATGACGAGAAAGTAATTCGCTCTACGCTTAGAGAAATACTGGAATACGAAGGCCACAAAGTGGAAGAAGCCGAAGACGGACAAAAGGCTTTGGACCTTGTGAAGGAAAACAGCTATGATGCGATTCTTTGCGATATAAAAATGCCCAAAGTGGATGGCATGGAGTTTTTGAGTAAAATGAAAACGCTTGAGGAAGAAGTTCCTATCATCATGATATCGGGGCATGGAAGTATCGAAACTGCCGTGGAAGCTACCAAGCAAGGTGCTTATGCCTTTCTACAAAAACCACCCGATCTCAATCAGTTGGTAGTAACAGTTCGCAATGCTTGCGATAAAAATATTCTGGTAATTGAGACCAAAGTTTTAAAACGTAAAGTTACCAAAACACGCGAAATCATAGGAGACACACCAGGTGTAAAAAAGATAAAAGATACCATAGCCAAAGTAGCTCCCACAGATGCACGTGTGCTTATAACTGGCGAAAATGGAACTGGCAAAGAACTGGTAGCCCGCTGGATTCACGAACAAAGTAACCGCAGTAATGGGCCAATGGTGGAAGTAAACTGTGCAGCTATACCTTCAGAACTTATCGAGAGCGAATTATTTGGGCACGAAAAAGGTTCATTCACCTCAGCATATAAACAAAAAATTGGAAAATTTGAACAAGCCACTGGAGGAACTTTGTTCTTGGATGAAATTGGCGACATGAGTTTGTCAGCCCAAGCAAAAGTATTGCGTGCCCTTCAAGAAAATAAAATTACTAGGGTAGGGGGCGATAAAGATTTCACGGTGGATGTGAGGGTAGTTGCCGCCACCAACAAAGATTTAATTAAAGAAATAGACATGGGCAATTTTAGAATGGACTTGTATCATAGACTCAGCGTTATATTAATCCATGTGCCCACTTTGAACGAGCGTATTGATGACATACCATTGATATCAGAGAAATTTTTGATTGAGATTTGTGAAGATATAGGCATGAGCAAAAAAAGCTTTACGCCCCCAGCTTTGCAAGAACTGAAAAAAATAAAATGGACTGGAAATATCCGCGAACTGCGAAATGTGATAGAAAGATTGGTGATACTAAGCGGTCCGAAAATTACTGATACCGATGTACAGATGTATGCCAACCCCGCACACTCAAAAATTGAGGAAAGTAAAAAACCAACAGTATATGAAATGTTTGATACCCTCCAAGATTTTAAAGACTTTGTAGAGAAAAAATTCATCGAAGAAAAACTAAAAAAGAACGGCTGGAACGTAGCCCGAACCGCTCAAGAAATAGATATACAACGCAGTCATTTATATAATAAGATTGATCGGTATAGGCTTAGTAGGGCTGACTTGGATTAATAATAGTCGTTAGTCACTAGTCGTTAGTCATTAGTGCCATACGGCGTCAGCAACTAACGACTAACGACTAACGACTAACGACTAAC